>JBFWYJ010000181.1:0-6726 GCA_050186555.1 Bacteroidia bacterium | reverse complement strand
AGTTACAATGCTCTTAAAACACGTCTTGAAACAAATAAATTTGAGACTAGTGGCGTAAGAGATTTTGCTCAACCCGTTATAAAATTAACGCCATTAGACCACAACGAAGTTTTTGTTCTTCTTAAAAAACTAAAGGCAATCTTTGATTTTAATTACAAAACGCAAATTGAAATATCTGACTCTGAAATTCACTCCTTCATGGAAGAAATGTTCAATAAACCTGGGGCTTCCGAATTTCTCACGCCTAGGGAAGTTATACGTGATTTCCTTAATATTTTAAACATTCTACGTCAAAATCCTTCTTTAGACAAAAAGAAACTTTTTGGTGAAATTGAAATTTCAGATGAGCGCCCGAATGAAGTTTCTTTAGATAGCATTGAGGAGTTGTAATGTCGTTTGAACTGCTTTCAGAGCCTATTCGTAGGTACATAAGAGACAAACGTTGGGAACAACTTCGCCCCATTCAAGCTGTTGCAATTGAGAAAATTCTTAGCACAGAAGAAAATTACATATTGGCTTCCCGGACGGCCTCAGGAAAAACTGAAGCTGCGTTCTTGCCCATTTTATCAAGAGTAAATTTTAACGATTCAGGAGTTCAAGTATTATACATTTCTCCCTTAATAGCCTTAATCAATGACCAGTTTTATCGTGTTGAGGAATTATGCAAATATCTCGATGTAGTTGTAACAAAGTGGCACGGTGAAGCTAAAAAATCAGACAAAGATCATCTCTTAAAAAACCCCGAAGGGATTGTCTTAATTACTCCAGAATCATTAGAGGCTATGTTTATAAATAAGCCCTACAATGTTAAGACGTTATTCTCAAATCTTAAATTCGTAGTTATAGACGAGATTCACTCTTTTATTGGTTCCGACAGAGGAATACAATTAAAGTCCATTCTCTCTAGATTACAAAGGATAAACAATTCGAAATTTAGAATTATTGGGCTTTCTGCAACCATTGGTGACTATACTGAAGCGAAACGATTTACTGGAAACGAACAAATGATCAAAGTACTACTTGACAAAACAAGTAAAGAAATAGAAGTCCAATTTAGATATTTTGAAAATAAAAAAGAGGAACTCCCTCTTGAATTATTAAAAGATTTATATCTTGAAACAAAAGACAATAAAGTTCTAATATTTCCAAATAGTCGCGGTCGCGCCGAAGAAGTAGCTGTTAAATTAAAAAAAATATCCGATCAAGTTAAAGGACATTCAAATTACTTTTCACATCATTCATCAGTAGATAGAGAAGTAAGGGAATACATCGAACACTTTGCAAAAAATAATGTTCGCTTCAACTTTTGCATTTCGTGTACCTCTACTTTAGAATTAGGTATTGATATTGGAACAGTTGATGACGTAATTCAGATTGATGCAACCCATAGCATTGCATCATTGATTCAAAGAGTAGGTCGTAGTGGTCGTAGAGACGGCGAAAAAAGTAATTTGTTTTTATACGCTACAAATAAGTGGAGTTTATTACAATCACTCGCCTGTTGGTTATTATATAAAGAAGGGTTCATAGAGCCGCCAGATTTCTCAGGAAAACCTTATGATATATTATTGCATCAAGCTTTATCAATTACAAAAGGTCATTCCGGTATTGATTCTTTAGAGTTGGTTAAACAGTTAAAGGAAAACCAAGCATTTAGTGGGATTGAAGAAGATGAAATAAAAGAAATAATTAATCATTTACAGCAAATTGACTTTTTAGAAAAAATAAGAAATGAATTTATTATTGGCATCGAGGGAGAAAAAATAGTTAATAGCAAAGATATTTATAGCGTGTTTAAAACCGAAGAAAACTTTAAGGTTATAAACTCCGGCAACACTATTGGAGAAATTCCAATCTCACCTCAAATAAAAGAAGACGAAAATATTCTATTAGCTGCTCAAATATGGAAAATTAAATACATGGATTTTGATTCTAAAAAAATTGAAGTAATTAAAGCTGCCGATGGTAAAAAACCTATGTTTTTTGGCTCTGGTGCATCTGTGCATAACCGAATAAGAGAAAAGATGTTTGAGGTTTTGTTTTCAGAAGAACAATATGACTTTTTAAATGAAGCAAGTAAAGAAGCACTTAGAGAGTTAAGAAAGGAATTCTCAATATTTAAAATCAGTAATCTTCAAACTGATCGTCCTCTGTTAATTCATGAAAAGCACTTAGAACTATATACTTTTGCTGGTACAAAAACGAACCGAGCAATTTGCTTTCTCCTGAAACTTGCAGGTATTAAAAATATTCTTGAAGATCAAGCAACTTTCATTGAACTGGAAATATCCATTCAAGAAATTCTCAATAATAAATCTCTTTCAGAACCCTTAACTCATATAGATATTCATCTTAGCAATTTACTTGATGAAAACCCCGCCTTACTAGATTTCTCTAAATGGGGCATGTATCTACCAAAAAAGTATCAAATAAGCTTACTGAAAAATAAATATTTTGATTTCGATAATGCTCATGAGTTGTTAGATTCAATTAAAATAGTTCCTAATAAATTTATACAAAAGTCAAATGGCTAAAAGAATTCCAATACCAAAAAGAACAGAAAATCTAGTAATGGATAGATCTGAAGGCAAATGCTATTGTGGTAAGCGTGGGCATCAAATCCATCATATTGACGGTAACAATTCTAACAATGATTTCGATAATCTAGCTTTTGTATGTATAGATCATCACGATGATGCGACAATAGTTTTAGATAAATCGAAGCGTATTATAAAAAGATTGACTCCTATACAATTAAAGGCAGCTCGCGATAAACAATATCGGGAAATCGAAAAAAGAAAAGAGGTAGCGCTGAAACATTATAAAGCAACTTTGAAACATATTTCAGATGAGAATTTGTATAGGGCAAGTTTAGACGCTAATATTATTATTGAAATAATAAAAATCAGAGAGAGATGTTCGGAAGTACATGATTGGGAAAAACAAGAAGAGGAACTTCGTAAAATACGCATGTTTAGTGAACACTCATCATTAAGGGTTGCAAGAGAAGTGATTGATTTCATGAATCATTTAGCGGGGCTTACTAGAGGTAATATGCCTTCCGATTTTTCAGACCTTATTGAAAGCATTACATTAGACTACTTTCCTTATCCCGAAAATGCAAAAGAAAAAAAAGTTGTTGAAGAGCTGGCGGAAGACTGCGCTAACATAGCTACAAATATTATTTATGATGCTTTTATTTACCTTGGAAACTTTGCCGTTGCTAGTTCAGGTTTTCTAATATTAAAATATTTACAGTTAAAATCTAAATCTTATAAAAGTCCGAAAATTGCTCAAATTGTATTAAATCATTATAAAGAGCTTGAACAACATTTAGACAGACCAGAACGCCCTGATCTTGAAAAAGCTAAAAGCATCTTAAAAATATTTAAAGATGATTTAAATAAACATGGTCTTGCCTATCCTGCAGCGATGCCCTCAGAAATGTTTCATACAATAACTGAGCATAGAAAGAAGGCACGTCAAAGAACACATTAAGCTTTTTTTTCCGTTCCCCTTCGGGTCGGGCTTTCCGTTCCAATTTTTGCAAGAGACAAGCAAAGGATTTCCACTTCAATCACTAACTGAATTCTAGATTTAGCTTGTATTGCAACCGTACATTTCGCAAACACTTGTGTCGCTTTTAGATTAAGGCAGACAAACAACAGGGCAAGATTCTTAGTAATTTTGATTTTATCAGCAAAGTAAATTAAATTTAAGCTAGGTATGACTTCAGGTTTTTTCGCAATTTTAGATGACATAGCTGCATTGATGGATGACGTTTCTATTAATGCCAAGATTGCAACAAAAAAAACAGCCGGAATACTTGGTGATGATTTGGCGGTCAATGCAGAAAAGTCTATGGGCTTTGTGTCATCCAGAGAAATTCCGGTTTTGTGGGCTATTACAAAAGGTTCCTTCATCAACAAATTGATTATTTTGCCTTTAACTTTATTGCTAAACGCATTTGTACCGGTCGCTATAGTTATAGTTCTTATACTCGGTGGTTTTTACCTTGCATATGAAGCGGTAGAGAAAATAGCAGAATACTTCTTTCATAAAAAGCAGCCTGTAATTGAAGAGGCAGTCGGAGAAGTGAAGCAAGATGCAGAATTGGAAAAAGCAAAAATAAAATCAGCCATTGCCACGGATTTTATTCTCTCAATTGAAATTGTAATTATTGCTTTAAGCACCGTTTTAGACAAAAGTTTAAGCACACAAATTTTAACCTTAACAGTCGTTTCTATTATTGCTACCGTAGGTGTTTATGGTATTGTAGCACTGGTTGTGCGTATGGATGATTTTGGAGTCAAGCTGATTGAAAAATCAAATAAGAAAGGTATACTAAATGCAATAGGTCTGTTATTAGTAAAAGCGCTGCCTGTTGTTATCAGAACATTTTCCGTAGTGGGAGTTATAGCATTGTTGCTTGTTTCGGGTGGTATTTTTGTTCACAATATTGACTATTTGCATCACATTTTACCGGAGTGGCCAAGCATCATAAAAGAATTTATTTTTGGCACATTTGGCGGAATATGCGCTTTAGTTCTGGTAACTGTTATTAGAAAAATCTTTTCGCTAATTAAAAAATCTATTTAAACAAGCTTGTTTTTTAATTGTTCCCTTCGCGTAGATTTGGAATTTGTGCGATGAAACAAACGAATTAATCATGGATTACGAATCCGCATGAACCTTATTATTTCACAACAAATTTTGCTGTTTTTATTTCACCGGATTGCTGCAGTCGATAAAAGTAAACGCCCGGCGTTAAATTTGAAATTGAAATTTCGTTTGTCTCAATATGATTAGCCGTCAAAATTATCTTGCCGGTTAAGTCGAGAATTTCAAATTTTGAATTATTGTTGAATTCAAAATTTTTGAATTTAATTTTGTCGTTTAGAATGACAACATTATTTATTTTCGAATAGTTTGATTGAGATTGGATGATTCCAGTACTGGTAGAATAATGCACAGTTATAAGAATTCCTTGCCATAATTTAAGTTGAAGATTCGGAAAATTGGCAAATAGTTTAAAATTAAATCCAAAACCAGCTGCGTTAATATCTGCCGGAGTCCATGTTGTACCCCATAAATCTGTACTACCACCGTAATTAACCGGTGTTACATTTGTGGCTGTAAATGCTGGCGACATAGAATGATTACTATTGCCAACAACTACGCCGCCTTTCAATAAACTAACCAATGTATCAGAGATATACATTGTTGGAGAAGAGAAGGTAGATTGATATTGAACTAAAACTTCTATACCTAGTATGGTTGCTCCGGTTGGAATGCTGAATCCATAGTTGCTGCTTTGCAAATCTCTTGAAAAATCAATACTCGAAAAAGTAATATCCGGATCCATAGGTGTAGAGAAATTCCAGGTATAGGTTCCGGAGCAAGTTGAGCAATTAGTAATTAGCGTAGTATTTTTAGTAGAAGTTTGTGCATTTGAAAATGCCAAGGCAAACATTAATAGTAGAATAAAATAGTTTTTCATAATTGGACAAAAGTAAGCACAAACATTTCAATCAGTAATTATTTTACTCATTTGTATTGTTCTCTTGCTCATTTATTAAATAAGAGCGAGAAAGAGAGTGAAAAAGAGAGTGAGAAAGAGAGTGAGAAAGAGGAAGAAGGAAACTGAGAGAATCTGGTTAACGATTAATATTCATTATTTGGTTTTGGTTAAATTTTGAATCATAGCATACAGAATTCTGGAAAGTTCATCCGCATTTTTCAAATAGGAGTTAAATTCTTCAGTAGAAATTACCATTTGATCATGAAGAATATCTAGAATTGAAACACACTCGAAAACAGAACCTCTTGAAATAACAAAGAAGTTTCTTCGGTCTGCTTTGGAAAATTTACCTGACCCTTCCGCAATGTTTAAAGCAATACTGAAAGAAGCTCTACCCAGTTGATCATTTACGTACTTGTCGAGTTTTTTGTTAAGAATCAAATTTTTACAAGAGATGTGAAAGCTTTTGGCTTTTTTGTATACTTCTAATTTTTGAAAATCAAACATAGTTAGTTGTGAAAATGAGTTTGAGATAGAAGAAAAACAGAGAGAAATGCTCGCTTTCGCTCTCATTGTCTCTCTGTTTAGTAGCGGAGACGGGAGTTCCTGCCCGACTGAACGCGTCAGTCGTTCGGGCGGGGAACCCGTACTGTATCTTTAATAGGTTTCAGAAATTTGCGACCCGCTGCTGATTTAAAGTATTTTTCACGGCTTCTAGCATCTGTTGCATTTGTAAACATTTCAGAATAAACCACTTTCCATGGAGCGAATGCTTTTGTAGATTTAACTTTCCCGGAGTTGTGATAAGCAAGCCTTTTATCAATATCAGTTGAATGACCAACATAAAATCGGTCAAATTTTTCTGCATATAATAAATAAACTATATCCATATTAGAAATAAAAAAGCTCCAAAAGGAGCTTTTCTTCGTAGCGGAGACGGGAGTTCCCGCCCGACTGAACGCGTCAGTCGTTCGGGCGGGGAACCCGTACTTTATCTTTAATAGGTTTCAGAAATTTGCGGCCCGCTGCTGATTTAAAGTATTTTTCACGGCTTCTAGCATCTGTTGCATTTGTAAATATTTCAGAATAAACCACTTTCCATGGAGCGAATGCTTTTGTAGATTTAACTTTCCCGGAGTTGTGATAAGCAAGCCTTTTATCAATATCAGTTGAATGACCAACATAAAATCGGTCAAATTTTTCTG
>JBFWYJ010000180.1:0-6769 GCA_050186555.1 Bacteroidia bacterium | reverse complement strand
AGTCAATTAGAAGACATTTTCTGTTTTGAACATTACCATGGCAACTTATCCACCGTAGATTCCACTTTTCCATCACTAAATTAACACTTATTTCTCCTCCTCAGACGCAATAAATTAAAAAACATTTTTGGGTTGAGATGTTTGATCTTTTCACGTTAGAAACCCATCCCCCTGCCCCCTTCCCGAAGGGAAGAGGGTTAATTAAATTGTTTCTTACTTCCCCTTCCCTTCGGGGAGGGGATTGAGGGGAGAGGTTTTTAATGCCGCACATTTGCAGATACCCAATTAGAAGCTAAGGCGCCTTAATACCTTATTAAAAACGATTGGCAGCAGTGATAGCTGTAATTAAGCAATAGGCGCAGTCGTAATGCGCCGCGAAATTATCAGCGGTAACGCCAAAGGCGTTAATCACCTTTGCCAATCGTAGGCGTTTTTGCATACTTTTTTCGCCGGAAAAAAGTATGAATAGTTTTGTGGTAGAAAAAGAATGAACATTAGAGGTTCGCAGGAAAAAAGTATGAGAAATAAATTGTTACTTGATTAACTCAATATAAATCCCATTCATCTTCTTCATATTAACCTGCCAGGTACCTTTTTCCGTAATGATTTTCTGACTTCTTTCTGTTGTATCATTAATGATTGAATCGTAACTTGAATATATTTCCAAAAGTTTATCTGCTAAATACTGAGGATTATCAACAGGCACCAATGTACCGTTAACACCATCTTCAATCCATTGTTTGTTAGCCGGGATGTCAGATGCTATTGGATAAGCTCCACAAGCCATAGATTCTAAAAGAGATAAAGCATTCCCGTCAGATAAAGAAACTGTAACTACTACTTTTGAGCTTTGTAATAAGGATACAACCTCTTTTTGTGAAACCTTTCCTATGAATTTTGTAAAAGAACTTATTCCTAAAGTCTTTGCTTCCTCTTCCAATCTTTTTCTCAAACTTCCATCACCAATCAAGGTTAGAGTCATGTTTGGGATTTTACCCTTAACCAAGCTAACCGCTTTTAGCAGCAGGGAGATATTATAAACCGGTTCGAGATTTCTAATACTTGCAATTGAAAAAACGTTATTGTCAACTTTTCTATTCTTATTATTGAAAATATCTGTATTAATCCCAAAGATTACTTCTTCAATTTTATTTGAGCTTCCTCCCAAATTCTTTATTGCTTCTGTCATATGCGGAGCTAGGGAAGTAATTTTGTCTGCCTTTTTAAAAACATAACGAAGCAAAACACGATAGACAAATGAATTTTTTGGACTTATTAAAACATCGGTTCCTAATGGCGTCACAATAAATGGATGAAAGCCTGACAAGGCACCGGCAATACCGTAACTTGTTGCATAAAGTGCATGTAAGACATCCGGTTTAATTTCAGCAAGCAGCTTTTTAATTTTTCCTCCACATAAAAGTACTTTCCAATTACCGCCGGCAACTTCAATTTTTCCAATGTCCAAAAAATGACAGTTTATTCCTTCAATGTGCGCATTCTTAAATGAAATCAAATGTATTTCATGTCCGTATTCTTTGAACTGATTACACCAACGAATGGTGTGAATACTCTCTCCATCTGCAAGAACACAAATTCTCATTTTGATTTAAACTAAACTCAATCTAAATTAGACTTAATAAGCAAACAGCTGACTTTTTTAAGTCTTATTTATCAAAAACCTCTCGTTTATAATAATTGTAAGTCTTTTCTATGCCTCTAATTGGCCCGTAAGGCATCTCAAGCGTCTTGCGTATTTTATCGTCGCTATACTCTACCTGATTAGACAAAGCTTTGAATTTAGAAATCCCGATACTACCTAAGAAAGTAAAAACAAAAGAAGGAACATTTATTAATCTAATATTGTTGGATGATTTCCTTGCGATAATCTTAACAAATTCTGATAGCGCTATAGGATGTCCAATGTTGAATTCTCCTGTAATTTCTTTTTGAAGTGATTCTTTTATTACATAGGTTAAATCTTTAATATACAAATAGTTGACCATAGATTTTTTAGAAAGAAAAAACAAAGGACTTCTACTAATTCTAGACATTAAGCTTAGCAGTATTTTTCTTGGGTGATGTTCTCCATAAACATTTGTTGGTCGCAATATGACCAATGGAATATTATTATTAGCGCAAATCTCCTTTGCAATTTGTTCTGCTTTTAGCTTTGTTACTTCATATGGAATTTTTGGATGACAAGCACAGGATTCATCTACTTTTACAGTTTTATTAGAGAAAGAAATACCATACACGCCAACAGAACTTAAATGGATAATTTTCTTAACCCCTGCCCTAACAGCCTCCTCAAGAATATTCTTTGTCCCTAAATGATTAACCTCGTCTAATTTGCTTTCATTCTTTAATTCAGCTGCCATGTGAATAAGGACATCAACACCATCAAGCATGCCTTTTATTGATGTTTTATCGGTAATGTCGCCTGTCTTCCAGATTAAATTATCTTGAGTACTATCATGATTCTTTCTTGAAAGGCCAACTATTGAATAAGCCTTATCATTTAATGCCTCCATCAAATGAATTCCAATAAAACCGGTAGCTCCGGTTACAGCTATTTTCAATGGCTTGCTCATGAAATACCTTTTGGCGGATTAAACACTTTAAACAAGGTGAACCAATATGCTTTTGCTTTAAGTCGGTATATTTTCTTGAAAGGTGACAATAATCCAAAGACCAATAATTTTAATTTCACATGATAAAAACTCAAGCAAACGACAGAAAAGTGTTGCCATTTTGTGCCGTGCTTTTTGAAGAATTTTATTTTGTTTACTACCTGATTTAAAATTGAAATATTGTAATTCTTTTTAGCACTTTGACCAATATGATGAATGATTTCCGCATCCGGAAAATACAAACGCTTTAAACCTGCTTGTGAAGCCCTATAACAGAACTCTACATCCTCAATCCAAAACATGGTTTCATCCAATTTTCCTATTTTCTTTAATAATTCTTTCCTAAACAAAATAGCGGCTCCGGAAAAAGAATCTGCTTCGAATGCCTGATTAAAGTCTTTGTCTCTGTAATTCTTGTTACCTAATGCAGAATGCATGTAATGTGTTTCATAGAAAACGTCTCTCACCTTAGGAAAACGCCAAACGCTTTGTTGTCTTGATTTGTCTGTATTCAATAATTTAGGGGCAATCATCCATAAATCCTTATCAGACTCAATGCGGTTAAATATTTTCCTGATAGCATCATTAAAAAATTCCGTATCGGGATTATGCATCAAAATATATTTACCCGAAGCTTTTTCAAAGCCTTGATTATTTGCTGCGGGAAAACCCTTATTTTCTTTATTGGCTATTAATTTAACCTGAAGAAATTTTTCAGAAATCAATTCTAACGTTCCATCTTCTGAGGCATTATCAACAAGGATCACTTCAAGCTTAATAGCCTTATCAGTATAAAGAAATAATGATTCAATGCATTTCGATACAAGGTCTTTTACCTTATAAGAAACAATTACAACACTTATGTCAATTTGGGCACTCAATTAAAACATCTGTAATAGGCGAAACAAAACATAGATTGTTAAAACTAAAGTTGCTTCAATATTAATTAATAAAGCACCTTTCAAAAAAAGCACTTTCCAAATATTCATTTTTCTCCGTTTAACAACACTAAACCAGGCATTGCGATATTCCTGATTATACCTATGTATGATACGTAATTTATTGGCAAACCCAATATTCTCTATTCTTAATGCGTTTAGCAAAGCCATTAAATAACCTAAATGCATTCTTGTATAGTTCCTTGCCATACTGGCATTATGGACACGATAATAAACCAAGACTTCATCTACATATTCATAGACCGTTCCGGATGAAGATAACCGCAATTGCAAATCAATATCTTCATGGGTTGGTAATTTCTCATCAAACTTAATTGTATTGAAGCATTTCGAACGAAATAAATTACAATGAATTGGAATACTAAATCCTTTTTCCCATTTATTCAAAAAGCAGCGAAAAGGGTCTCCCTTTATTTCAATCCAATTGGTTTTTTTATTGTTCCATTTTTCTTTTCCGTCCTCACTCATCAGTTCGTAATCACAATATAACACGTCGGCTTTTGGATACTTGTTGAACAAACGTACCTGAACTTCAAATTTCTTACTAGCCAGAACATCATCGGCATCCAAAAACTGAATAAATTTTCCTTTTGCCAGTCCCAATCCTTTGTTTCTTGCCACAGACAAACCTGAATTGTCCTGGCAATGATATGAAAAGCGATTATCCTTACTAACAAATTCATTGGCTATTTTCTTTGAATTGTCTGTAGATCCATCATCGATGATAATACATTCCCAATCAATGAAAGTTTGGTTCATCACAGAGTTTAAAGCTTCAGTAAGATAATTGGCATAGTTATAACAAGGCACAATTACGCTTACTATCGGTGTATTGGTATGTTGATCTATCTTACCAGACATTTTGCTAAAAACTTGGCTTTATCTTGTATTGAATGCTTTTGATATTCTGATAATTCGGAATGATAATAATAGTCATAAGCTTGTCGACCTACTTTCGAATCACTGCAAACACCTTGAAATATTTTTGACAGATAGTTATTAAAAACATCCGGATTTGCATATTTCGTTTTATTATTTTGAGTAATCAGTTTTTTAAGCCAGACTTCAGCAGAAATAACGCCTTCCATGCCAAGAATCAACTTACCACTTCCTATTTGCCCATGAAATTCTAACTCTTCCGGTGTAGGAATAAGATCTAAATAAGAAAGAATTAAAAATCTAACCTTATCTGCAGTTGCCTTTTGAGCTTCGGAATAAACTTTACTGATTTGAGAATTATGAACCCTGTATTTGAGTAATACCTCCTTAAGATTTGCCAATTTGGTGATTGGCAGACACCTTACCCAAAAATGATAATCCTCTGCATGAATAAACTTATCATCAAAAATTGTATCCTTGTTCGCTATAAGTTCTTTTCTAATAATAACGGTTGGATGTGCCATGGAAGAATTAAACAACATTACCGTTCGTATTTCGTCATTTGACGACAAGAATCTTGTGGTCTTGTTGCTGTCACCTATCTCTTGATAAGCACAACCACAAACTCCAACATCTAAATTGGCTTCCATAAAAGCCACTTGCATTTCTATCCTGTTGAGAACAGCGATATCATCGTTATCCATCCTGACGATGTATTTACCATTAGATTCTTTATATGACCTATTAAGGGAAAATATTAATCCTTTGTTCTGGGAATTGGTTATTACACGAATTCGCTTATCGGTAAAAGAATGAATTATTTGAAGCGAATCATCTGTTGATCCATCGTCGATAATTATAAATTCAAAATTAGAGTAAGTCTGAGACAAAATACTTTCAATTGCTTCTTTTAAGTAAGCAGACGCATTGTAAACAGGCATTACAACGCTAACTAAGGGAGTATTTAAAATTTCAGCCAAGATTCCGGTAGTATTTCTTTTGGATTATGTTGTGAGTCCTTAAACCATTGTGTCGGACCAATGACAATCTTATTTTTATTTTGATTCAACCATGCGCCCCACCAACTAAAACTGCTGTTGGCAATAATATTGTGTTTGCATTGACTCATAGCATACATTTCTGAATATGGATTATTCAGTTCTACAAAGTTAACAGGAACATCGTATTTAATATTGTCTCTGCACCAATTTAAATCATCAGAAAAGACAAATAACTCAATGTCACCCAATTCTTTCTTTAAATACTGAACAGCTGAATTATAATAATCTAAAGAACAAACACCATGAAAATCACTTGCAGATTTCAGACTAACATAATCTCCCCTCCTAATATGCAAAGAAACGCTAGACTCTATTTTACTGATTGTTTCAATTGCAGTATTCGCTTTAGCTTTATACTCTTCTTTAAAATTAAATGCTTTTAATACTTCTTCTTTATAAGCACTGAAATACTTTTCATTTTGCCAAAATCCGTCCAGATAACATGATGTATTTATGGATTCAAATTCTTTATGATAAAACGCACCTTTTTCTTTGAAATAAATTAGCTTGCTTTTTGACGAAAATAAAGATGTTAAACGTCTCCCAATTCCACCTTGATTCAATTTAATAAATGGTTCAATCTCACTTTTGTTGGCAATTTCAATTTTATGCTTGAAAGCACTTAGTTCGAATTCTCGTTTGGTATAAACTCCTTTTGTGTCAAGGTTTAAGAAGCTTACATCAACTTTTACATCAAACCCCAATCGTTTAGACAATGCTAATCCAGATGCATATTGAAACATCTGATTACCTAATCCGCCTTGAAGTTTAGTTATTACCATTACTTAATTAAATCTTGATATAACCGTTCGTACATTTTAGTAATATGCTCCCAACTATACTTTTCCTTCCAAATTTTATGCGACTCTCCTGCCATTCTTACTAATTCCGATTTGTCATTAATCATTTTATCTAAAATCTTGACAGACTCTCCAATAACGGCATGACTAAATCCATCGTTATCTTTGGTTGTTGGCAGTATCTTTCCACCTTTTGTCCATTCTGCAATTTCAACAGAATTCCCTACATCAGTTGCAAGAAAAGGCAGTTTTGCTGCAGCGCATTCAAATAACACAATTGGTGAACATTCAACATTTGAAGGAAACAAAATCAAATTAGCTTGTTTATAAGCCGCTACAGTAAATTCTCTTGAGTAGAAATTGAAAATGATTTTCTTTTTACCAAAGCATTTATTCCAAAAATATTTGAAGAAAAGTACCGGTTGTTTTTTCGGAGA
>JBFWYJ010000179.1:0-6771 GCA_050186555.1 Bacteroidia bacterium | reverse complement strand
GGTTCTGATTTATAAGTTGGTGATTTTTCAGTGGATTTATTTCTTGATTGACCGGCTGAATTATTAGATGAATTAAACCAATTATTTTTTCTCGTAGACTTCGGCGAAGTATTCCCATTAGTTTCTGTGACGGTATTTAAATTACTGTTAGAAGAAGGAAAGCTATTGTTATTTCTGTTTATCACCTTCTCTGATTTCTGTAATTCAGTGAATTTTGGCGTATCCTCTTGTTTGTCGGCAACACTTCTAATGAAGTTTTGTCGGTAACTTTGACTTTCTTTTGGCACAGGCATTCCTGCATAGCTTGATCTTGGACTGTTTCCACCAATTGCACCTTTACGAGGAGCATAAGTGTAATTACTGTTTTTATCCAAACTATTATAATATCCCCAATTGTTACCTGAATAGTATGGAGAATACCCATTATAATAGTAAGGATTATACCATGGGCTTCCATAATAATAATTCGGCTGGTAACCATAGTTGAACTGATTAAAATAAGGGTTGTAATAGCCGTTATTATATGGATAATTATTACCAATCCCTGTGTAAAAGCCGTTACTATAATAACCAAACTGCGTCGAAGGCATCCACCAATTATATGAACTGTAAATACTATTGCCGCAGTAAGACGGATTCTGATTATACCAATAGGAATCTGTATAGTAATTATCATAATAGCCGGTACCATAAACCGGATTATGAAATCTTTTTAGTCTTGAAGCATATTCATAATCATAATAATCGTCTGACTCATAATGCGGTTCTTGATAATAAGGGTTAGCATTGTCTTTTTCTTGTTGTGCCAGTAAAGCCGCCTCTTTTTGTTTCTTTTCTTCCTCCTGCTTTTTTCGATCAGATGCTTGTTTAGCTAAAAGCAACTTCTTCTCTTCAACAGGGTCAGAATAAACATCATCCTTATAAGTTAAAAGCCTTGATGAATCACAAGAGACAACAAATAAACTGGCTAACGCTATTAAAAAAACGGCTTTTTTCATACTATCTTCTTTAATATTGAGAATAGGCTTGATTTTATATGTAAATTTACGAAATAATACCCGTAAGGTTCTATCAAGTTATAATGATTTAACAAGTGGTATGTTTAAAATGATTTAGTGGTAAATCTGAGTTCTATTTAACATGAGTAAAGCAATTACGCCAAGAGAAACCGATTATAGTAAATGGTACAACGACATTGTTGTTGAAGCTGATTTGGCTGATCATAGTGCCGTTAGAGGCTGTATGGTCATTAAACCTCATGGCTTTGCCATTTGGGAAAAAATGCAACAAACTTTAGACAGGATGTTTAAAGAAACAGGACATGTCAATGCCTATTTTCCGTTGTTTATTCCAAAAAGCCTTTTTGAGGCAGAAGAAAAAAACGCGGAAGGGTTTGCAAAAGAATGTGCTGTCGTTACCCATTATCGCTTAAAAACAGACCCGAATGACAAAACAAAATTAGTTGTAGATCCGGAAGCTAAACTTGAAGAGGAGTTAGTTGTTCGTCCTACCAGTGAGGCAATTATTTGGAATACATATAAAAGTTGGATTCAAAGTTACCGTGATTTACCTATTTTGGTAAATCAATGGGCAAATGTAGTTCGTTGGGAAATGAGAACGCGTTTGTTCTTGCGCACAGCAGAGTTTTTATGGCAAGAAGGACATACTGCTCACGCAACGAAAGATGAAGCAATCGAGGAAACAACAAAAATGCTGGATGTTTACGCTGATTTTGTAGAAAACTATATGGCAGTTCCTGTTTTAAAGGGAGTAAAAACAGAAAACGAACGCTTTGCCGGAGCAGATGATACTTATTGTATTGAAGCATTGATGCAAGACGGAAAGGCCCTTCAGGCAGGTACTTCACATTTCTTAGGGCAAAATTTTGCAAAAGCTTTTGACGTTAAGTTTGCAGATAAATCCGGAAAACTGGAATATGTTTGGGCTACCAGCTGGGGCGTTAGTACAAGGTTGATGGGCGCACTTATTATGAGCCATAGTGATAATAATGGACTGGTAATTCCACCTAAACTAGCACCAACTCAAGTGGTGATTGTTCCAATTCATAAAACACAAGAAGGTTTAGACAAAATTAATTCTGTAGTTAAAGACTTAATGGCAAATCTTCAAACCAAAGGTATTCATTGTAAATATGATAATCGTGACACACTAAGGCCGGGGTTTAAATTTGCAGAACACGAATTAAAAGGCATACCGGTTAGGATAGCAATTGGAGAGAGAGATTTAGAAAATGGTACTATTGAAATAGCAAGAAGAGACACTTTAGAAAAGAACGTAATTCAATTAAGTGATGCGATAAATTATATCCCGGATTTATTACATAATATTCAAGTTAATCTGTTTGAAACGGCTTTGAAAAGACGAGAACAAATGACCACTAAAGTAGATTCATACGAAGAATTCAAAAAAGTACTTGATGACAAAGGTGGATTTATTTATGCTCATTGGGATGGAACCGGTGAAACAGAACAGAAAATAAAGGAAGAAACAAAAGCTACGATTAGATGCATTCCACTTAACAATACAATGGAAGAAGGGAAATGCATTTATTCAGGAAAGCCAAGTAATCAGCGTGTTGTTTTTGCAAGAGCTTATTAAAAATAATGAAAGAACACTTAGATACACAAAATGAAAACATCATGAAACTCCTGACAGAGAAATCTGTCATGAAACAAAATGTGTATATCAATACGATAAACGTCTTTAGCAGATTTAGTAAACTTTCTTCAGAAATTATCGATTCTATTGACCGCAAAATTTCTAAAATTGATAATCGTGTAACATTAGAGCATAAAACTTTTAACCAGCAATCCTTTCAATTAAAAGTAGCCGGAGATCTATTAGGTTTTGAGATGCACACAAACGTGTTTGATTTTGATCGCTCCCATCACATTTTTAAAACAGGCTATTTAAAACAAGATATTAATAATTCTTTTTGCGGGATTATAAGCGTTTACAATTTCTTGTCTGACTCATTCAAATACAACAGGTTGTCTGATTTAGGGTTTCTAATTGCAAGAATATACATTAATAAGGATAATCATTTTTTTATAGAAACGCGCACCGGACTAAACTTACGTTATAGTATGTTTAGTGAAAAACCAATCTCTGATGATAATATCCGCGACATTATTCAAGAATTGGTGATATATGCAATCCACTTTGATTTATATGTTCCGCCATATGATGTAGTTAAACAAGTCACTGTAGCAGAAATTCAAGAGAAAGCAAGCAGCGCTGTTTTAAGAACAGGCAAACGCTTGGGTTATATAGCAGGATCTGGAAGTGATGATATATTTGATGATGCAAATCTTTAGTCATGAACATTTCTCCAACTACCTTAAAAGAAATAGCTAAAATCTTAAATGCCGAATTGATTGGAAATGAAAACGAAATTGTTAATGGTATTAATGAAATACACCGTGTTCGCAAAGGTGATATCGTTTTTGTAGATCATCCCAAATACTACGAAAAAGCATTACAATCTGAAGCTAGTTTTGTTATTATTAATAAAAAGGTTGAGAATACTTTTGGGAAATCCATTTTAATTCATCCAGAACCCTTAACCGCATTCAATAAATTAATCAAACACTTTAACCCGCACACCTATCCCAACGAAAACATCAGCAAACTGGCGAAGATTGGTAAAAATGTAAAATTAATGCCGGGTGTTGTGATAGGCGATAATGTTGTAATAGGCGATAATACTATTATTCAAAGTAATGTAGTTATTTATGAGAACACGATAATTGGAAATGATGTTTTGATTCACGCCGGAACAATTATTGGTTCTGATGCGTTTTATTTTAAAGATCGTGGAGAGTTTTACGAACCTCTTTATTCTGGAGGACACGTAGAAATCGGAAACAACGTAGTAATAGGTGCTAATTGCACAATTGATCGAGGTGTATCTGATATTACAAAAATTGGCGATAATAGTATTTTAGATAACATGATTCATATTGGTCATGATGTAAGAATTGGTAAAAAATGTTTATTTGCCGCTCAAGTAGGAATTGCAGGTTGCGTTATTATAGGTGACAATGTGAAAATTTGGGGGCAAGTTGGAATAACCAGCAGTATTGAAATTCCGGATAATGTTACAATATATGCCCAAAGTGGTATTACAGAAAATTTGGAGGAGGGCAAAACCTATTTTGGTTCACCTGCAGGAGAAGCCAAGGAAAAAATGAAAGAACTGTTTGCTTTAAAACAATTACCTTCTCTTATTAAAAAACTTTATTGATTAATTGCACCGGATATCGACTCCCATAATTTAGCAGCGCTTTCGTCCCAGCTAAACTTTTCAACCTGGACATTCCCCTTTTCTATTAAATTCTTTCTTAATTCTTCGTCTGTCCATATCTTTTTCATTGCATTTTTTATCTCTTCAACACTCATAGGATTAACAAATAATCCTGCCTCACCAGCCACCTCAGGTAAACTTGTTACATTACTTGTTATAATAGGTACTTCAGCTCTCATTGCTTCAACAATTGGAATACCAAAACCTTCATAATACGGAATATATGTTAATGCTAATGCACTTCCCAGCACAAGGTTTAAATCCTCATTGCTTAGTCTGTTTGTAAAAACTACCTCTTCTTCAATTTTTAATTCTTTAAGAGATTTATATACCTCACTCATTCCCCAATACTGCGGTCCGGCAAACACAAGCTTTATCTTATTATTGTTTTCTTTTTTAAATTCAGAATAGGCTTGTAATAGTCTGGTTACATTCTTTCGAGGATGTATTGAGCCAACATAAACGAAATACTCATGTCCTTTTGTAAAACGACTCTTTGTTGCATATTTTTCTTCATCTGATAGCGGCCTTATAAATTCATTGACACCATTATATACAACGTCAATCTTTTCCCGACTTATACCATAAACTTCTGAAATATCCGTTTTACTATATTCCGAAACTGTAACAATTCTAGTGGCCTCTTTGGCAAATCGAGGAAAATAATAATTATAATATTTAGATGTTAACCACCTTACATCTTTCGGATGATGATGAAAATTAATGTCGTGAATAACCGGCAAAGCTTTAACTTTTAACCCTAAAGGCATAAAACCATCGGGTGAAAAGTATAAATCAGGCTTCATCTTAGATACCACATTTCTTACTGAATGCTGAAAATAGAGATAATACAAAAATGGATGTCTGGCTTGTGGACTCAAAATTAGAGGTGTAACATTATCAGAATACACGAAAGATTCATGGTATGGTCTGTCGAATAAAAAAACGAAATGAACATCCGGATTGTTTTGAGTAATCCGCTTTAGGGTTTGATGTGCGAACCAACCCATGCCCTCCATTTTGTTATGTAGTAATAACCTTGTATTAACTATAATTTGCACCGCACAAAGCTATAAAATATATATAACCACTATTCAAAAAATACTATCTTTACCGTTCTTCGTGCAGTCGAAAAAATTCATATTTGACCTCGCTATCTTATTGGTTTTAAACCTTTTAATTAAACCAATTTGGATACTTTTGGTAGACCCGGCAGTTCAGATGCATGTCGGGAATATTACTTACGGAGAATACATCGTGTTATTCAATTTTTCATTCTTAAGCAATATTCTATTGGATTTTGGTTTGACAAATTTCAACAATAGAAATATTGCCCAGAACAGTCAATTGTTAAGTAAGCATTTCAGTAAAATGCTTACGTTAAAATTTGCACTTGGATTTTTCTACACAATAATAACCTTGGCACTTGCAGCAGTCATTTGGAAAGGCGATACACGTTATTTAAAGCTGCTATTGGTTTTATGCGCTAACAACTTTTTACTCAGTTTTATTTTATTCCTGAGATCTAATATCCAAGGATTACATTTATTCAGAGTAGATAGCGTCATTTCAGTACTTGATAGGGTAATAATGTTGTTCATATTTATCGCAATGTTTAATAATTGGTTTGGAATGGAAATCAATATTATGAGTTTTGCGTATGCCCAAACTGCAGGGTACGCGTTAACAGCTTTAATTGCATTCGTCGTTGTTTTGAGTAAAACAGAAACATTTAAACTTAATTGGCAATGGGTTTTTAATTGGATGATCTTAAAGAAGAGTTTTCCTTTCGCAGTTTTGGTGCTTCTGATGACCTTTTACAATAGGTTTGACAGTGTTTTGATTGAAAGAATATTACAAGGGGATCTGGGCAAATACCAAAATGGCATATACGCCAAAGCCTTTCGATTATTAGATGCAGCCAATAATATCGCGCTATTATTCTCTGTTCAATTGCTACCAATATTTAGTAGAATGTTAAAATTCAGAGAAAACATTGAAAACATTGTGAAATTGGCTTTTACTTTAATCATAACACCTGCATTAATTGTTTCTATTGCATGCTTCTTTTATGCAGATGAGTTCTGTAAACTATTGTACAAAGGTAATACAGAAGGTCATGAAACTTTGGCCATTTTGATGTGCTGTTTCACGGCAGTATCTACAACTTATATCTTCGGGACACTTTTAACTGCTAATGGCAATTTCAGGCAATTAAATGGCATGGCATTAAGCGGTATTTTTATCAATTTGATATTAAACTTTATATTAATCCCGAAATACTTGGCTTATGGAAGTGCTATTGCCAGCCTTATCACACAATTTTTTACGGCTTTAGTACAGGTTTATCTTTCCTATAAAATTTTCAAGTTTAAAGTCAATAAAAAACTAA
This sequence comes from Bacteroidia bacterium, assembly GCA_050186555.1. Taxonomy (GTDB): domain Bacteria; phylum Bacteroidota; class Bacteroidia; order B-17B0; family Aurantibacillaceae; genus Aurantibacillus. Next base: position 52 of record JBFWYJ010000179.1, on the reverse strand, counting down.
TTACTTCATTGGTTTTATTTATCTTCGGACTTGTGTTTATCAATTACTTTAC
>JBFWYJ010000178.1:0-6777 GCA_050186555.1 Bacteroidia bacterium | reverse complement strand
CTATTCTTCTGCGAAAGGTGGACAAACGCAAGCAGACCACATAGAATACCAAAAAATGATTAGAGGATTTGTAGATAAACAAATGGGGCTGCAAAATGAATTTAATGCCGCTCAACAAACGGGAGATCAGGCTAAACTTAACGACATACAAGGCAGATACCAAAATCTAAACGTAGAATATTTAGAATCCCTTAAAGAATTTGTAAAAAAGCATCCTAAATCTGCTATAAGCGGTTGGATTCTATATCGTGATTTGAATAATCCGAATGTGCCTATTGAATTTTCTATAGAGGTAGCATCAAACTTAGACCCGGAATTTTTAAAAACTAAGTTCGGAAAATTAGCAACGGAAAGAATAGAAATGGTTAAAGGCTCTACCATCGGTAACGTGGCTACAGATTTCACTCAAAATGATGTAAACGATAAACCTGTTTCTTTGTCTTCATTCAAAGGTAAATTTGTTCTTGTGGATTTTTGGGCTAGCTGGTGCAGACCGTGTCGCATGGAAAACCCAAATGTTGTTGCCGCTTATAACAAATACAAAGACAAAGGTTTTACTGTTCTTGGCGTATCGTATGACAATGACAAGAATAAATGGTTAGCAGCCATACAACAAGATAATTTAACCTGGACACATGTCAGCGACTTAAAAGGATGGGGTAATGAAACTGCTAAGTTATTTCAGATTTCTGGAATACCAGCCAATCTCCTTCTTGATAAGGAAGGAAAAATAATTGCCAAAAATTTAAGAGGTCCGGCCTTGGAAGAAAAACTAGAAGAGATACTTAAATAACCTAAATTTTGTACTATTGTGCTATGAAAAAACAAATTGCTTTACTAAGTCTATCAATCGGATGTTTCTTAACCGCTTTTTCTCAAAGCGATCCGGTTGTTATGAAAATTAATGATAAGAACGTAACATTATCTGAATTTGAAGCTGTCTATAGGAAGAACAACAGCAAGGAACTCCCTAATTTTAAATCGGTAAAGGAATACGCAGAACTTTACTCTCTCTTCAAAATGAAAGTGCTTGAAGCTGAATCTAAAGGTCTTGACACCTTGAGTTCATTCAAAAAAGAATTGGCAGGTTATAGAACTCAATTGGCTAATCCATATCTTACAGATAAAAACACTAACGAAAATCTTTTAACTGAGGCTTATGAAAGGCTAAAAACGGAAGTAAGAGTTAGTCATATTATGGTTAGATTGGATGGAAGTGCCTTGCCTAAAGACACACTTGAAGGTTGGACACGTATGAATTTAATACGAAATACATTACTAGGTAAAATGCCTACAAAAGCTGATATTGAAAATTATAGAAAATTATTATTGGTTACTTCCGAATCAAAATCAAGATTAAGAAAAAAAGACTCTGCTATTTTTTATTTAAAATTAAACTCAATAAAAAATTTGGCTGATAATTACAAAAAAGCCGGAACAGATAAATTTCAAGGTTTAGCACCAGTAACAAGCGATGATCCATCTGTAGTAGACAATAAAGGCGACTTAAATTATTTTTCTGCGTTGGATATGGTTTACCAATTTGAGAATGCAGCTTACACTACAAAAATTGGTGAGATTAGCCCAATTGTACGTACCAAATTCGGTTATCATATTTTAAAAGTAAATGCTAAACGCAAAAGCAGTGGAGAAATAACAGTTGCGCACATCATGGCTAAATATCCAAAAGAGTTCACCCAACAAGACAAGGATAATGCTAAGAAGAAAATTAATGAATTGTACGAAAAGCTTCAAAAGGGAGAATCCTTTGATGATTTAGCAAGACAATTTAGTGATGATAAACAATCTGCAGACAGAGCAGGTTTATTGCAACCATTCAAAGCCGGTCGTTTACCGGAGCCATTCGAAAGCGCCGCATTCGCATTGAAGAAAGATGGTGATTATTCTAAGCCTGTTGAAACACCTTATGGTTGGCACATCATAAAGAGAATATCTATAAAGGAATTACCTCCTTTTGAAGAAATTAAAAATGACTTGAAGGCAAAAATTAATAGAGATTCTCGCTCACAAATGGGTAGAAACGCCTTAATCGCGAAGGTTAAATCAGAAAATAATTTTAAAGAAACTCCTTCAAGTTTAGAAGCTTTCCGAAAAGTTATTGATTCAACTTTTAAACAAGGAACGTGGACCGCTGATAAGGCTGCCAAACTTGGAAATAAGGAGATGTTTAATCTAGCCGGCAAGTCATACACACAGAATGATTTCGCAGATTATTTAGAAAGCCAAATGACAATTCGAACTAATGATGATATATTCGAAATTGTCAAGCAGCTTTACACAGGTTGGATAGATGAATCTGTTGTTGCGTATGAGAATAGTCAACTTGAAACAAAATATGTGGAGTTCAGAAATTTGATGAGAGAATACCGAGATGGTATTTTGCTATTTGATTTAACAGACAGAGAAGTGTGGAGCAAGGCTGTTAAAGATACCAGTGGTTTAAAAGCGTACTACGAAAAAAACAAGAACAAATACCAATGGGATGAACGTCTTGACGCTACGGTTTACAAATGCGTTAATGAAGAAGTTGCTAAAGATGTTAGAAAAATGATTAGCTCTAAGAAAAGCAAAGACGCTATTATAGAAAAAATTAACAAATCATCTCAGCTAAATTTATCAGTGCTTGATGTTGTTTATTTAAAAGGTGAAAACCAGAAATTAGATGAGTTTTGGAAGAAAGGAGTTTTACCGGAGAACATCTATGAGCAAAATGAAAATAAATACAGTGTAATTGTAATCAATCAAGTTTTAGATAAAACAATTAAAAAATTACCTGAGTGCAGAGGCATGGTTACTGCCGATTACCAGACTCATTTGGAAACAGAATGGTTGAATTATCTTCAAAACAAATATAAAGTCACCTATTTTGACGAGGTGCTAAAAACCATTAAATAACTAAAGCCCCTTATCGGGGCTTTTTTTATGGCTTGAAAGTCTAAATTTTGTACCTTTAATTAATATGGCTAAGCGTCTTATAATCTGTTTGTTAGTTTTATTAGCGCAACTGTCATTTGCCCAATGCCCTCAAATTAATTCTACGGTTACATTTGGAATTGATTGCCTTACAGGAAAGGCAACCATGTCTGTTCAAGTTACTTCTGGCGTTCCTCCATATAGCTTTACTTGGTCTCCATCTGTTAGCACTACCTCCGTTGCTTCAAATTTAAATAGTGGCATTTATAATGTAACCATTAAAGACGGGAATAATTGTCCGGGATTTACACAAGGAATTATTAACGTAAACACCTTGCTTACACTAAACATGGGTGGCCCCTTTACACAAAGCGTTAGTTGCAATGGAGGCAGCGATGGAATTATCACTGCTACTTTAACAGGAAATGCTGCCACGCCGCCCATTACATACACATGGAATACAAGTAGTAATAGCCCAACATTATCAGGAGTTCCTGCCGGAATTTATACACTTTCAGCTGAAGATTCTAAAGGTTGTATAAAAACAGGCACATATCAAGTTACTGAACCTCCTCCAATTCATAGTTCTGTTAATGCCTCGGTAGCTTGTTTTGGAGGAAATGTTACAAGTGCAATTACAACGACAGGAGGTGTTGCGCCGTTTACTTACTCTCTTAATGGTGCCGCCATTCCATCTAATTCAGTTTCCATCAGTGCGGGAACATATACCTTAACCACCAAAGACAATAAAGGTTGCCTTAAAAATAATGTGATTACTATCAACCAACCGGCTGCGCCTGTTTTTAATTTTAATATTATCCAACCCAGCTGCCCAACCTCCAGTAATGGGGCTGTTAGTGTCTCGGTTACAAATTTATCTGCTCCTCTTTCTTATACCTGGTCACCGGTTTTGGGAAGCGGACCAACTCTCAATCTAATTCCAAAGAACATTTACACTGTTACCATAAAAGACTGTAAGAATTGTATAGCAAGTTCTGTTGTAACAGTAAACCCGGTTTCAAATATACAAACAACCATAACCACAACACCTGAAAACTGCAGTGCAGCAGATGGTGCCGCTACAGTGAATGTCAGTGGGGGGAGTTTACCACTTACTTTTTCTTTAAACAATTTACCTTCACAACCAAGCAATACTTTCTCCGGTTTAAACAGCGGGCTTCAGAGCCTAACTATTTTTGATGCGAGCGGTTGTTCTCTTGCAACAACTTTTTCAATTGGAAACACAAGTAATGTTTCAGTAAGTATTCTCGGCTTTACACCTGTATTATGCTATAATCAGTGTGATGGTGTCGTAAATTTATCAGTTACCAACGCGGTGCCTCCGATTTCTTACAGCTTAACAGGAATGCCTTCAGTGACGATTAATCCCATTATCAATATTTGCGCCGGCGATTATACCATTCGTGCAACCGACAATTTAGGATGCTGGTCCACAACAACCATCTCTTTTGCCAATCCTCCTTTTTATTCCTATTCTGTTGGTATTAATTCCTCTGCACCCATTTGTATCGGACAATCTGCAACATTGAATTCAACTGTACACGGTGGAACAACTCCTTACTCCTACTCATGGTCTCCCGGCGGACACTCAAGCCCAAATCCAATTGTGACGCCAAGCATAACCACCAATTACAGTTTGAATGTTTTTGATGCCAACGGATGCACATTACAATCAAAAACAATAACTGTGAATGTGTTTTCGCCTCTAACTGTTTCAGTAAGCAATCAGAACAGTGGAATTTGTCCCGGAACAACTGCTCAAATTACACCGTCCGTTAGTGGTGGTGATGGTAATTATTCTTATCAATGGTTACCCGGAAATCAAACAACACCAAGTATTTTTATTGATAACATTAGCATACCGCAATATACTTTTGTAGTAAATGATGGTTGCGGCAGTAATCCCGTTTCTAAAATCATAACATTACAACTTTTTCCTCAAACAATTCCAAGTTTTACATTAGATACAACTTCAGGCTGTACACCCCTATGTATAAGCTTTTCCAATACAACATTAAAATCGACAAAACCAATTTGGAATTTCGGTGATCGTCCCTTTGAATTTATGCATGATGCCCCATCATATTGTTATCAAAATGGCGGATTGTATAGTGTGAAACTTTCAGTTATTGATTCGAATGCTTGTTTTGCCTCGTTTACTGCAACTAATATTGTTAACGCCCTGGCTAGACCAAAACCAAATTTTATCACAAAACCAACAACATTAATAGACACAGAAGGTCAGGGTGAATTGATAAATTCAAGTTTAAATTCAACTTCGGTACATTGGTTTGTTGATGACATTGATTATGGAACGGCAAATTCTATTACAGTTAATTTTTTTGATACCATTTGCTTTATCACAAAAATAATCAGCTATAATAACAATGGATGCTACGACAGCTTAATGAGGAAGGTTTGTGTTAAGCCTGGAGTAAGTTTTTACATGCCCAATACTTTCACTCCTAACGACGATGGGCTAAATGATGTTTTGTTTCCGTTCGGTAATTCTATCCTCTCAGAAAATTATTCATTTAAAATTTACAATCGTTGGGGACAAAAACTATTTCATACACATCAATTAAATGAAGGCTGGGATGGGAAGTATAAAAACAACAAAGCACCAAATGATATTTATTATTGGATAATAGAATTCAGGGATTTCTACGAGAAAGATTACATATATAAGGGTCATGTTTTTCTGCAGAGATAAAAGCAATGCTTTGAATTGCTTTTTTTTATTTTTTTATTACCTTTGTTTAAACTAATTCTAAATAATAAGTTTGACATCTGTATTGATAGCCGATAAAGACTTTCTAACCCGAACAGGCCTGGAATTTCTTGTTGGAGAGCTTAAGGGCTTTGAATTAGTTCCTTCAATTTGTGGTGATTTTAATGATTTGAATTATCAAATTTCTCTATCAAAACCTCATCTCATTTTAGTCAATTTCACTTCTCTTGGCATGAGTATCGCTGATCTTAACAATTTAATAACTTTAAACAAAAAAGTAAAGTTTGTTGTCTTCAGTCCTATGCTTAGTATGGCAGAGTTCAGGTCGATTTTAAACAGCAAGGCGAATGCTCTTCTACTGCATGAGTGTGATAAATCTGAGATAATGGAAGCAATAAATGCCTCTATTTCAAAAAATAAATTTATTTGCGGTAAGATTCTTTCATTGATATCCTCAGAAGATGAAATAAACAAAACTAACTCATACATTAAAACATTGTCGTGTGAAGGTGTCGCTGTTAGTGAAAGAGAAATTGACATTATTGTGGAAATATCCCTTGGTTTATCTAACAAGCAGATAGCCGATAAACTTTGTTTGAGTCCACATACTGTTAACACCCACCGAAAAAATATCATGCAAAAACTTGGTGTCAATAACACGGCAGGTATTGTCATGTTTGCTGTTAAAAACAAGCTGCTAGATAATAGTTTCATTTAATTTAACAGATTGCTAAACAAGCTGTTAACTCTTTATTGTATCTTCAATTTATTATTTTTTTATCTTTATCCCGCTAGAAAAAAAAGATGACGTATCTGGATTTTGAAAAGCCCATCCAGGACATGGAGGCGGAATTAGGAAAGCTAAAAGATGTAGCTTCAAAAAGTAAAGTTGACTTGTCAGACAAAATTTCTGAGTTGGAAGGTCACATCAAAGATAAAATCAAAGAGATTTATTCGAATCTGACCCCTTGGCAGCGCGTTCAAGTAAGTCGACATCCGGAAAGGCCCTACACAATGGAGTACATTGAAGCCTTAACTTAGAATAATTTCATTGAAATTCATGGTGACAGAACGGTGGCAGACGATAAAGA
>JBFWYJ010000177.1:0-6792 GCA_050186555.1 Bacteroidia bacterium | reverse complement strand
CAAGAATTAAAATACTGGACGATTCATTAAACTTTAAAGAGTTGCTCTTCTTAAATGTAAATTTTAAAGAACCAACTACCTCTGTTATGATTTCATATAATGAAAAATACAAATGTGATTTTGTAAACACTTATATCGTAAATAAAGATTTCATAGGTTCCTTATTAGAGAAGACTATTGGAGAAGTAGTAAGCATGTATAATGAGTATATTGATAGTCGTTCATTTGTATTACAGTATCCAGTTTCCTTTTTTAAACTAATAAATTATAACAAATATAAGTCTCGATTAGATAAAAAAATACTATGGTTATATCATGAAGATTTTTTTCTCAACCCATTCTCTCCATTGAATTGTTGTGATTAGGCAGGGTTTATTAGAATTAAAAACAAAATGATAATTGTATTTAAAAGTAAAAATATTTTTTATGATTTTCATTTTGTTGTTTTGCTAAATGACCCCAAAAACATCTACCCATTTGCACTCACTGGAAACATCGTGAATGGCGGCAATGATGGACCAACGGTAAATGTTGAGTGTATAAATTTAAGTTATGTTGTTGCGAATATGTGTGCATAACAGTTTCATAAAATGGTGTATATTTAAATTAAAATACCCAACATGAAAAAGGAAAAATTTATTCTTTACGTATTACTTTCCTTATTTACCAGGCCTTGTATTTCCCAATCCATTGAATGGGCTAACGCTAATAACAATGCAGGGCACTACGTTGCCACCGATACGGTAGTGAATTCGTACGAAAAAACAAAATCAAGATAAAATGAAAACAAATAGATTTATTACAATTTTTGCAATGGCGTGTTTACTTTATTGTGAAGTTAACGCCCAAAACATCTACCCCTTTGCCTTCACCGGAAACCCAGGGAATAGCGGTGATGGAGGGCCTGCGGTAAATGCGGAATGCGCAAATCCTTTCTATGTCGCTGCCGACGCAGCCGGAAACGTTTACATTTCCGACCAAAATAACAATAAGGTCCGTAAGGTAAATACCTCTGGCATTATCACAACCTTTGCCGGGACAGGTAACGCCACATTTGGCGGCGACGGAGGGTCAGCCAATTTTGCTCACTTATACGGTCCATGCGGTATGGCATTTGACGCTTCAGGTAATATGTACATAACGGACGCTATGAATAATCGTATTAGAAAAGTGGATCAGTTTGGTATTATTACCACTTTTGCCGGAAATGGTACAGCTGGCTATAGCGGTGATGGAGGATTAGCAATAAATGCTCAAATAAATCTTCCCAGAGATGTTGCGGTTGATGCAGCCGGAAATGTATATATCGCTGATGCCGGAAATTTGAGAATAAGGAAAGTAGATCCTTCAGGCAATATTACAACCTACGCAGGAACCGGGGTCTCAGGCTGGCAGGGAGATGGTGGACCCGCAACTGGCGCAAATCTTGAAGTACTATCCAGTATAGCTGTAGATGGGTCAGATAATCTGTATATTGTTACCGGCCCTCGTGTAAGGAAAGTAAATACATCCGGTATAATATCAACCTATGCAGGAAGCGGGCCGGGAACTTTTAGTGGTGATGGAGGTCCTGCGACGAGCGCAAAAATTTCGGCATTAGGAATCGCTTTTGATTCGGCTGGCAACCTATACATTGCCGATGCATATAATAACAGGATCAGGATGGTGAACACATCTGGAATCATTTCAACTTTTGCCGGTAATGGTGTAGCAAGTGGAGGTGGTGACGGGCAACTTGCCACAATAGCCCAATTAAACAATCCGCAGTCAGTAGCAGTTAATGCATCTGGCAATGTTATTATTTCTGATTCATGGAACAACAGGGTAAGAATAGTTTGCATTAATGACTGCCTGGCTGGCATCCCTACCTTGACAAAAGATCATGCAAATCTCAAAATCTATCCAAATCCGAACAATGGCGTATTTAAAATAGGAAGAGAGGAAGAAACTAAAAACGGTGAATTGATTATTATAAACACATTAGGCCAAGTTGTTCACTCGCAAAAACTGAACACTGAAACAAACACAATCGACCTTTCTCATTTTTCAGTCGGGCTGTATAACTGTATCTTTCTCCATGATAAAGGAAAGGCATACAGCGGTAAATTATCTATTGAATAATATGGCCAAAATAAAATATGGTAGCATTGAAGCCGATGTAAACTGGCAATGGCCAACAAAGGAAATATTTGAGAATTGGAAACGGGATTTTTTTAAACTGGAAGAAACTAAATTCTTTGATATTTATCTAGTTGGTGGTTTTTTGGAAAAAATGAATGGGAAAAGGGAGCAGACGCAGGATGTAGATATTATTTTGACGAAGAACGAGAACCACGCACAGATAAAGAAGCTGCTTTATGAAGGAACCAAATTAGGAATAGAAAAATATAATGTTTTCTTTGATATACTCTGGTTTGATAATATGGTACCTTATTCAACATTAAAAACAAATGAGGTAATTCAAACAAAGATATATCTACTATCTGATAAATGGATTATTGATGGCCAATTAAAAAAGCAATATAACGCGCAACAAGTTGAGGAAGATCTGTGGCAAATGCAAACTGAGTATCCAACAGAAAAACAGCTTCGATTAATAAACTCAGGATATTTGTTTTCCAATCCTGTTTTATTATCCGGAAGTTCTTAGAAAACGAATTAAAAACATTTTTTGAATATTATGAAACTGACGATAGATATACTTCATCACACGATCAATAAATTAAAATACAAGTGGAACACAAATTCGCCAAACATCATCGGAATCAGAACTACACTTCAGGTGCCTGATATTTTTAATGATCTTTTATGCCTTGTTTTCCTGCAACCAGAAATGCCTTCCAATTATTCTTCTATTAATAAACAAAAGTGGTTAAACAAATGGGGGTACAAAGGAAAAGATGGTAAAGCGCTTGTAGAAGATGGGAAAATAGGCCGTAATACCAATTTTGCTTTTGACCAATACAGCAAGGATAAAAATAAGGAGCGTTTGAAAATTTATGTTATAACCACAGATCCCGGCATTTACTACCAAACCGTGAAGTTGCTTAACACAAAAGGTTGCGCAGTAATGAAGCCAGGCCAATACATCAACTGTTATCAGTTAGGAAAGCATAAGAAAACTGATCATAAGGCGCTTATACAAACAGGCGGTAAGATTACGGTTTACAGGGATAATGACAAGGACGGTATTGCTGAGAACCTTGGCGTGGAGGAAACCGGCTTTTTCGGCTGCAATATTCACGGCGCAAAAAAATTCACTAAAACAGATAAGATTGGCGCTTACAGCGCCGGATGCCAAGTATTCGAGGACTGGAACCATAAAGAAGAATTTATCGGTATATGCGAGCAATTTAAGAATACTACAGGGAACAGATTTACTTATACATTGATTGAAGAAAAAGATTTAATTTAATAGTTATGAAGGTAGAACAGTTCACTCAGGAAGCTGCCGTACTAAATATTATTTCGCAGTTAAAAGAAGAAAAAATCCATGAGAAAGAATTTTCAGACGTAACAGACGGAGTTAACCAGTATGTTGATTTGGTAATGGAAGGCGGCGGCGTTTTGGGCGTGGCTTTAGCCGGATATGTTTACGTTCTTGAGCAAATGAACATTCGTTTCCTGCAGTTGGGAGGTACTTCTGCCGGTGCGATTAACACCATGCTGATGGCAGCAGCAGGACCAATTCACGAAGCAAAAACAGAATGGATATTATCTCAGATATGCAATAAAGATTTTAATGATTTTGTAGATGGTGATAGAGACGCGCGAGGATTTATTGAAGCATTACTGAATGATGCGGGAACCGTGAGATTGTCTTATCGTGGTCTTCAGGTGATTGATAATTTCCACAATGATCTTGGATTGAATCCGGGAAATAATTTTCATATGTGGATGAAATCCTTGCTTCAGTTAAAAGGAATAAGAACATTAAAAGATTTGTACCAGCTTCGAAAACAAAGTCCGAATGGAGGGTTGTTTAACCGCTATGATAAGAAACTGACATATGGTCCGGAAGCATACGAAAGAGTAGTGATTGTTGCTGCTGATATTTCTACTGAGAGCAAGATTATTTTTCCGGAGATGGCCAATTTATTCTGGCACGATCCTGACAGTGTTAATCCCGCTGATTTTGTGAGAGCCACAATGTCGATCCCATTTTTCTTTTTCCCTTACAGAGTTAAAGACATTCCTCAAGGACCAAAAGCCTGGGAAAACTGGAAAGCATGTACCGGTTATGTGGGCAACACCCCAAAAGAAGTAACCTTTGTTGATGGCGGCATTATGTCGAATTTCCCGATTGATATTTTTCATCAGCACACAAGAATACCTTATGCTCCAACCTTAGGCGTTAAACTTGGCGAAGACAGAACCGAGACCAGAAAAACCGATAAATTCTTTCCTTATTTGGGAGCAATATTTGATTCAGCAAGACATATCCACGATTACAATTTCCTACTTAAGAACGCTGATTTTCAAAAGCTGATTTGTATGATAGACGTTGATGGTCACAACTGGCTGGACTTTGGAATTAAAGACGAGGCAAAAATTGATTTGTTTGTTCGCGGGGCGAAGGCTGCGGCGAATTTCCTGAGAACATTTGACTGGGAAAAATACAAACAGATTAGAAAAGGGCTTGCGATGGCATACAATGCAGCTAATGCGTAAATTATTTTCCTTATGAAATCCTTATAGTTTTATAAACACAAAAAACAGGAAATGATTTTTAGGCTATAATTTTCAGGTATTCTGTTTTAGTGTCGTTAAAAACATCCATGGCCTTATCAAGTTCTTCATTTACAATTTTAGCATAAACTTGTGTTGTTTTAATTGAAGCGTGACCCATAAGTTTAGATACGTATTCAATCCTCATCCCTTTTCTAAGCGCACGTGTGGCCCAAGTATGACGTGAGGTATGGAAATGAATATGTTTATCGAGGCATGCCATATCAGCAATTTTGATAAGTTCCTTATTACACATACTTCCCACTGTGCTAATTGCGCGGTAAAGTTTTCTGCCATCGCTGTAATCTTTGGCGATATCAAAGAAAGGGAAAATGTATTGATTAGGATCAACATTATCATAATGATATTTTGCAAGTATGTCTTTTGCTTTTTGCGGTATTTTGATTGAAACCGTGCTTTTTGTTTTAGTAGTATGTATCAATATCCTGGCGCCATCATAATTTATCCAGCGAAGCTGAACGAGGTCAGAAATCCGGATGCCGCCAGCATAAGTTGCAAAAATGTACATATTTCGAGCATCATTTGTTCTTGGATGTTCGCTGAGGTCTAAATTTTCGATGATTGCAATCTCCTCTTCAGTAAGGAAATGCTTATTAGAGGGCTCCCATTTGAGTTTGAATTTATGAAAAGGATTTTTTTCGTACGGAATAATATCTTCTTTTATCGCTTCATTGATAATACGACGAATGAGTTTGAAGTTAGCGACCACTGTATTATTAGAATTCTTTAATGTGTTGCGCAAATAGAAATCATACTGCTTGAGCCAGGTAACCGTGAGCTCATCAAATGTAAGATCATTCCCCTTCATGTACGCTTTAACTTTAGCAACGATGTGCCGGGTTTTGTCAAGAGAAGAAGCTTGTAATTTGTTTTCCATTTCAACAAAGAAACGATCAGCATACTTAAGAAAGCTTTCGGGAGCTTTACCCATTACTGCGTCTTTTATCTCTTTGGATGAAAATGTTTTTAATTTAGTTTCCATTTCAAGCGCGTGTCCTTCCGCCTCGGCGAGTTTATGTGCTATGTAATTATTAACGCGCTGTGAGTTCTCCATCCCTTTTTTAACCCGCTTGTTTTCCTCATCCCAGAGTTTTTCCGGAACGACAATACCCAAAGCAATGTACTTTGGTTTTCGGTTTTTAATGACTCTTAGGTATAGAGGCGCTTCTCTTTTACCATTCATTTTCTCTCTGCGAAACACAACTTTTACTGATGATGCCATAGTGATTGTTTTACCTTTTTGTTTTACCCTTTTTTATTCGAAGTTACATCCGGACCTCAAGTTAAGGGTAAAACAAGGGGTAAAACATTTGAACACTTCCTTTGCTTTATGGTGCTTCCGATTGCTTTTCCAAAAAATGTAAATGATTGGAAAGTAGTGCAATATGCGAAAAATGGTTTTTTACAGTGAGAGTTGTATCTTGCGCTCGGGACCTCGATAAATAAAGAAAACCCACCTAAAAGGTGGGTTTTTTTGTTTTTTTGGATTGAGCACAAGCTCACTTGAATGCGAAAGGAGAAAAAAACAAAAGTCGATCCGCATAGCGGATCGTTTTCTTTATTGTGACTCCAGGCATGCCCGAAGGATCATTGAAAATAATCCGGATGAATTATTGAGATGTGAAATAGGAGTGTTGCATGATTTTATATATCATTAATTTGCCATTTTTCATTTAGTGAATAAAGACTATAATAGTTTTAATCTTAATGAATTGTAATAAAGTCTGAAAATTGAAGAAATTCTGGTATTATTATCAACATGCTATAAAATATAGTAAGGATAAAATACTATTTGTCATAAATTTATAATTATCTTTTAGGTTATCAACATTAGGCCAGGAAAACTAACAGAGTCGTATTAAAATCATCTTGTTATTTTAACGATTTTTATTATGAAAAAATATACCTGATTATAGTAAATGAGCAGAGAGAAAATAAAAAAATATTCTTCTATAAAAAAAAGACTTCAAATTAGTCTTGATAAAGTTGATAATACCAAATTGGCTTTCTTCACTCATTATTTGCAATGTCACACAAATGGTG
>JBFWYJ010000176.1:0-6824 GCA_050186555.1 Bacteroidia bacterium | reverse complement strand
CAATTGCCAAACAATGCAATTATCCCTTGAAGATATGTTGTTGGATGTTCAAATATTGATCTATAAATCAAATTAAAAAAATATGTGGAACTGCCGAATACAATGTCTTTTTGCAAATAATAATTAACACAGCTTGACAAACAAATATAATCTCGATACTCAGGATTATACATCAAATATGGAGTATAATAACTCATTATAATTTCCGACCATATCAATCCGAAAAGACCCGCAATTAATAATAAACTTCCCTTAACAAAAACGGACTTTCTAGTTGATGCAAACTTTTGTTTAGGCAAAAGCAACAACAACAAGCTAAGACCTATGTAGACAAGCTTTGCTTGACTGAGTAAAAAAATTAATAATGCTAATAACGCAATTTCCTTCTTTCCAATGCTATTTTTTGAATAAACCAAAAATAAAGTATAGGATATGAATAGTATTGATACTGCATTGGTAACTGTATCTGCGCTCATTGAACATGTTATATATAAATGCATTGGCAATAATCCGACAAAGGTTAATATCCATTTTCCAAATGGGATAATTTTTATTGAAATAGTAATTGCAATTAACCAAAAAAGACAAATAAATAATCGGGAGAAATAATACTGCTCGCCAAGTTTAAAGTTCATTTGTCTTGCCATGTATAACCCAAATGCTTGCGGGGCATAGGAAATAAAAGAATACAAAGCTGTATTGGGAAAATCAACAAATTGTCTTCTCTCATCGCTGTATACTATATTGTTCGTTTGTTCAGTTACCGAGTCTGATAAAACATACTTTACATTAGTTGCCATCTTGTTATAGGCATGTACAAACCTTCTTACCGATTCCGGAATGTTGCCACCGAGGCGATTGTTTTCATTGTAAGGCATGAGCTGCCCTTCGGAGACTTGAAAAACCCTATAATAGTGGTTAATCTCATCCGGTACTTGTAGTGGAGGAGAACTTTGATTGAACTCTAAAAGAAAGAATGATGCTAGAATGAAAAAGACCCAATGTGCTTTTATTTTTTCAAAGAAAATCAAGGGAATATCCTAAAACTTTTTATATGGATTGAATGGTCTCGTGGCTTTTTCCTTTTTTAAGAGAATAGATTCTACGCCATCCTTCATTTTAAAAAGTTCTATTGCTTTTTGAATATCCTTATCTGTCCTCAGGCTAAACTCAATCTGTCCTTTTTGAAAATAATATCTTCCAATAATTTCATCCTCTAAATAATGTTTAATGATTGATTTATGTTTAATCCAATCGTTTGCCTTCTCTTGACTTATCTTTGCCTTTAGTTCATTTATTTGCGATTCTATTGATTTATCATATCCTTCTTTCGTAGATAAAGAAATCAAATCGTCTAACGCTTTCTCTGTATTTGTTTTATACGTAAAGTTTTGTGATTCAGCGTTTTTCCTAAAACTGTTAAACTCCTCATCACTAATTTCAAATGTTTTAACTTCTCCAATTGATTTATTTTTTATAACAAAATCATTTGCATGTTTAAAAATGTAATTTTTGTTTATTAAATAGTACAAAATCTGAAGTGCCTCTTCTTGCTTAGTCTGAACGTCAGGCATAATTCCTGCTCCATCATATACTATGCGACCACTTTTTGTTTTAAACGCTGTTATCAAACTATCCGGAACTTTTTCTACTCTTCCATCCTCGTTTTTATTTGAATAATCCAAGGCTTGAACGCATCTGCCACTAGGAATATAGTACTTTGCGACTGTAATTTTTACTTTTGTGTTATAAATCAAATCTCTGGTTTGTTGAACGAGCCCTTTACCAAATGTTCTTCTACCCAATATAACCGCCCTGTCCAAATCTTGCAGCGCACCTGAAACAATTTCTGAAGCAGATGCTGAATTTTCATCCACCAACACAATCAAAGGAATCTTTGTGTCAATTGGGTTGTTAACCGATAAATAAGATTTCTCCCAATCAAGAATTCTACCTTTTGTAAATACTACCTCTTGACCTTTATCCACAAATAAATTAACGATATTTACCGCTTCATATAGTAGTCCACCAGGGTTTCCCCTTAAGTCTAAAACTACGCTCTTGCAGTTTTTACTCTTAAGTGAAACTAAAGCAGATTTTACCTCTTGACTGCAGTTTTCAGTAAATGATGTAAGTTTAATGTAGCCCGTTTCTGAACCGGGTAATATCTCAAAATGTGGGACAGCTTTCTGTTTTATCTCTTCACGCTTTAATGTTATTTCCTTTGGCGAGCTTTCTGCTAATTTTAAAACCCCAAGCTTAACACTTGTTCCTGCTTGACCCTTAAGTAAATTCGTTATCTCTTCGCTCCTTTTTCCTAAAACGCTAATTCCATTCACAGAAACAATTTGATCCCCTGCTCTAATTCCGGCATTAAAGGCAGCAAATCCTTCGTATGGTTGAGTAATAATTATTTTGTCATCAATGTCTGTAACTGAAGCGCCAATTCCGGCATATTCTCCGGTCATTAAATATCGGTAATCTTCAATTTCATTCTCAGGATAGTAAACAGTATACGGGTCAAGGGTATTCAACATAGCGTCAATTCCCGTCTTCATTAATTGCCCCGGCTTTGTATTGTCTACATAACTTAAATTTAATTCACGGTATAAAGAATTAAAAATGTCAAGGTTCTTACTAATTTCGAAATAATCATTTGTGAAAGAAAAACTTCCAAAAATCAGTATTACAACAAGGACAAAAGCAACTATTTTATTCTTCAAGGCCTTCATGATAATTTCTCCATTAAAAATACTGATTTATTTAAGTCTTTCTTTGATTTTTTAACTTAAAAATGCACTTTTTCAAAATTGAAACCATCTCGATTTCTATGTCTGAGTAATTCAACACTTCTTTGCTTTGATACAAAAAGCCAAAATCATAGCCACTCTCGCTCAATTGTCTTAATTCCTCTAAATGCTGCTTTTTCGTTTTGCGATAAACTTCCTTCATTCTTCTTCTGATAAGATTTCTGTTCGTCGCCAGCTTTATCTTCTTTTTTGGAACAACAAAAAACGCTGCCGTTTTTCCACTGCTGTTTTCAACATAGACCAAACGAATTCTGCTTGAATTTATAGCAGATGCTTTCTCAAAAAGAAATTGTATCCTCTTACTTCCGCTTACTCTTTCCTGCTTATTTAACCCTTGTTCTTTCAATTTACTATGTAAAGATAATTGATTGAATTAAGTTTAATTTATTTTTATACTTTTACAATCAAATAAAACGGAATTATGGGAAAAGGTGATGTAAAAACCAAAAGAGGCAAAAGACACATTGGCACACATGGTGTTTCTAGGCCTAAGAAGAAAAAATCTGCTAAGAAATCGGCTACAAAGGCTAAAGCGCCGGCTAAGAAAAAAGCAGCAAAAAAGAGTGCAAAAAAAGCTTCCTAAATGGGGGCTTTTATTTTTTCTCTATCTCAAACCCTTTCTTATACCACTCGTGATAACCTGTGCTTAAATTTATTACGTGTTTAAACCCGTTCTTCTTCATTAATTCCAAACACTCACCGCTTCTTCCGCCCCCGGCGCAATAAATTAAATACGTTTTTTTCTTATCTAGTTTTAATATATTAGCTTCTGCATCTTTAGAAAAATAATCAATTTCCAAGGCACCTTTAATTTTTCCTTTAGATGAAATTTCAGCCGGTGTTCTCAAATCAATTAATGCTCCTTTCTTACCATCAACATAAGTTTTAAACTCAGCAGCATTTACATCCTTATGTTGTGCGAAGGCAGCAGTGCTAACTGTTATAAGCAATATTATTAATCCTTTTTTCATGCTTTTTTGTTTTTAATAGCAGATTGTCTCGCTCCGAAATTACTCTTTTGATTAAAGGTATTCAAGAACATTTGTTACATTATATTATTCCTTAATCAATTTACACATATAAAATCCATCGTTCCCTTCGCTTGGATAGATGGTTTTGTCTGATATAAACTTAAACTCAGGGTTTTGTTCTAAAAAATCTAAGACTTGCTTCTTGTTTTCTGATGGAAAAATACTACAAGTGCTGTATATTAATTTTCCGCCTGGTTTAACCATTTTTGAGTAGTTCGACAAAATTTCTTTTTGAAGCTCTCTTGTTTTTTTTAAGGCATCCGAATTAATTTTCCATTTGGTATCCGGATTTCTTTTAATAACACCAACGCCGCTGCATGGAACGTCTAAAAGCAATAAGTCTGCTTTTTGTTTTAGTTCATTAATTGTTTTTTCGCCTTCAATTAATCTTGCTTCTGCACATTGGACACCGGCGCGTTTAGCTCTTGTTTTAAGATTTCCCAGCTTTTTTTCATTCACATCAAGGCTAATTATTTTACCCTTGTTTTTCATTAAGGCCGCCAATTGTAATGTTTTACCGCCGCCACCGGCACAGGCATCAATTATAAAATCTCCTTCTTTTGGTTCACAAAACAATCCTATTTCTTGTGACCCACTATCTTGCATTTCAAACCAACCATTTTTAAATGCTTCTGTTTGAAACAAATTGATTCTTTTTTCTACTTGCAAAGCGTCTTTGTCCTTTACTTCTCTGAAATCAACTCCTTCTTGTTTTAAAGCAGAAGCTAATTTCTCCTTTGTTGTTTTAATTGAATTAACTCTAATAGTAATATTGGCGACTTCATTCATTGCCGTTGCCTCTTTCTCCCACAATTCTTTTCCTAACTCACCAACACCGATTTCATTCAGTTCATCAGAATAAGATTGCGTAATGCAAAAATCATTGTTTAGTTTTTGAATCGCGACATCATAGTCTGTTGCAATAATGTGTTTAAAATCGGGCCATTCAGGCAATGTCATCCCTTTTAATTTAAGATACACTCCCGTGATAATCCAAAAATTTGTTTCAGATTCTGCTAAATAACTTAATAGCCTAAAGTTTCTTACAATATCATAAATTGCTTCCGCAACAAATCGCCTGTCGCGAGAACCCCATTTCTTATTGGATTTCAACAATTGCTCAATTACTTTATCTGCATGCCTTTTTCCAATAAAAATATCTTTTAGTGATTTAGCGATACCTTCGAAAAGTGGCTTGTGCAGTTTTTGAATTGAAACGGATTGGCTATTAAACATTAATTAACGACTTGAAGATAACCATGCAATGTTCTTTTCTTTACTCCTTTGACTCTCTTTTCATAAACATCGCAGATATAGAAAAAAGTACCGTCACTAACTTTGAAATTACTTACCCGACTAGTGCCATCCCAAAGGAAATAAGGATTGTCTGACCTAAAAACAAGTGTTCCCCACCTGTCATATACGTGCAAATCAATTTCCTTAATATGTCTTACTCTTATCGCTTTAAAAAAATCATTAATGCCATCTCCATTGAATGTAACTATGTTTGGTAAATCAAAAACCGGACAGTTATCAACACATATTTCTTCGCTCTTGTTGCTTATGTTTCCGGAAGAGTCTATTGCGCTTACAGCAAAACATCCGGCAACATCCGGCAAGTTGTCAAATTGGTAGGTGGTACTTCCAGAGCCATACAAAGTATCAACAGTGAAAAATTCATCATCTTCAGTTTCTTTTTTATAGAGGACATATTTTATGACATCATTCGCACAAACTGTATTAACGTTAGTCCAGTTGATTTGTACAAAGCCTGTAATACAATCAGATACAATATTAATGGTAGGCGAACATGGCGGAGTAATGTCAACCGGTATTGCACAGGTTTCTTGTGACTTATTAAACAAAGGGCCTGTAATTCCAGGATCTGAATACTTCCCTTCACTCTCAATATAGTAACAATAATTGCTTCCATTTGCTAAACCAATAGAATCGGTGTAATTACTTAGTGATGTTGTTGCAATAGCAGTATATGTTGATTGAGTTGGGTCCTTTCTGAAAACCATGTATGAATAATTATCCCATGGCGTTTGTTCTGTCCATGATAAACTAACTTTTCTTTCACCTCCAATTGTTGTGAGAAAAATAGAGCTCGCATATTGTGAACTGCCAACTGTTGTTATATTAGCTACAAACTCAACTTTATATTCATGCTTGCTGGTTTCAGTATTGATACCAAAATGAATAAATGTTGTGTCTGCTAAAGTATTCAATTGATAAAAATTCTGTTTTGACACAGAGTACACTTGAGAATAGCTTTGTGTTCCACTTAATCGATGATACAAATTAAATGTATATGGGCCAACTAATTGATTAGTGTCAAGGTTACCTAATGTAGCAAGAGGGTGAGTCCACCTCACAAATACACTGCCTGTTGACGCAGTTGACAAAACATCGGCATTTAATAATATAGGAACATCCCTTTTCAATTTAGTACAAATTACTGAGCTTCCAAAGCTTCTTGTGCCATCACTGTATAATGCTACCACAACATAACTATAGTCTTGACCTACCACTAATCCCAATGAATTATTTGTATCTGTAAATGTCGATACAGACGGGGCAACAGTTCCTGTTAAAACAAATCCTGCCGGAGCACCAACGTCGCATGGCTGAATTGTTACAGGCGTACAATCATCTCTTCTGTAAATCTCATATTTAATAATTGGGTTGTTTGGTCCATAACAAGTACTTAACTGCCAATTGACTATAATGTTAGACCCTGCAGGATTTGCAGTAACATTCTGAATAGCCGGGGGGACAATCTTTATATTAAAACTTTTAAATGTTACTAACTTGACAGGGTTTTGTTGATCTTCAGCTTTTATAGTAATTTGATATGGTTGCGCACGTATTAAATCACAATTGGTTTGCCAGCTGAATGCACTTGTAATTGTTGCAATACCAAAAGTCGGACTTAAAGTTGCCAAAGGGTTAGTTGCTGAGAATGGGCCTCCAAAAGCAT
>JBFWYJ010000175.1:0-6858 GCA_050186555.1 Bacteroidia bacterium | reverse complement strand
AAATCGCGGAGTAGGATTTTATAATCATCATTCTTCAAAAGAATTCGATATTTTAGATTTACCGTCTCCGGTGGTTTCTCTTTTAAAACAAAGCAATCATGTGTATGTAATTTGTACAAATGGAAATATTTATCACCTGCTAAATAGCAAAGTTCATTTAGTAAAAGGCATTGAGAATCTAAATGTAATAAATGATGGCATTATCAAAGACAATAAATTATTCGTGGCTGGAAATCTTGGAGTTCACATATATAAACTTATAAATCCATCAACATTCCACTATATAAGTACTTTGAATTTAAAAGGCGTTCGTAAAATATATAATTTCAATAACCAAATATATTATCTGACCAACAAAGCCGTTTATTTGGACTTGCAAAAAAAACAAGAAGTCCTGATACCTGAAATTAATCTTGAAAATCTACTGGTAAATAACCATTCTTTCCCAATAAATGATTCTAAATTATTTCAATATAACCAGAATAATATTGGCTTCATTGTTAAAGCAATATCCTATCAAACTAAGTACATAAAACTCAAATATCGACTTCTCGGTTTAAATGAAGATTATAATTATACTTCTGATATTATGATAAATTTTTCAGGTTTAAACCCGGGCACATATACATTTGCTGTAAGCGCGAGTAACAACGGAATTGATTATTCAAAGGAAATCACTTACCCCTTTATAATATTAAAACCGTTTTGGCAAAGAACTTGGTTTATTTTGATTGTTGTAACATTAATTATTTCAATATCCTTATTAATTGTAAAGTTTAAAATCCGACAATTAAAAAAAGAATCTGAGTTAAACGAAAGTATATCGAGACTCAAATCCCAAGCATTAACCAGTCAACTTAATCCGCATCTTGTTTTTAATATTTTAAATTCAATTCAAAGTATTGTTGCCAAGGGAGATATAGAAAAGGCGAACATTTTTATTTCACGCTTTGCTAAATTTATGCGTCAAAGCTTATGGGCTTCACAAAACTCAAACATTACAATAAGCAAGGAACTTGAACTAACCAAAAACTATATTTCGCTTGAATTACTTCGATTTCCAGATAGCTTAGAAATTCAATTTCAGAACAACCTTACTAATGAAAACTATCTGGTTCCTTCGCTAATTCTACAACCATTTGTTGAAAATGCAATTAAACATGGCGTAATGCCAACTTTATCAAAGAATGGAATAGTTAAAATTATTTTATCTGAAGACGTAGCTAACTTTTACATTCAAATTGTAGACAATGGTAAAGGGTATGGAGAGAAAATTGAAATGGGAGATGGATTAAGAATATCAAAAGAAAGATTAAAATTGTTAAACAATAAAAACACAATTGAATTTAACAGAAAGGATGGTCTTACGATAGTTACTCTAAAAATATTTAAATGAAGTATAAGGTAGTTATATTAGAAGACGAAATTCCGGCCAGGGAAATATTAAAAGACTACATTAAAAGATACTTTAATAATGTAACTGTACTAGCCGAAATTGATAACATACGGGAAAGCATTCAATATCTTGATAATCATGAAGTAGATATTTTATTTGTAGACGTTAATCTAAAAGATGGGAAATCAATTGATATTCTAAACAAGATTGACACCACTAAGTACAAAATAATATTTACAACTGCTTTTGAAGGTTATGCTTTGGATGCTTTTCGTTTTAAGTCATTTGGTTATTTATTAAAACCATTGGATCCTATTGACTTTAAAGAGATAATGAACAGGGTCATTATTGATTTAAAAAATGAAAGTCAAAATTCCGACAAAAGAATCAAAATACAAATTGCTTCCGGAAGCAGATGGCTGCATCTATATGAAATTGTAAGATGCGAAGCAGAAGGGAATTATGCAATACTGCACTTAAAAGATAAATCAAGAGTAGTTGTTTCAAAAACATTAAAATATGTTGAATCAAATATTATTAATTCTTCAAATTTTATACGTGTACATCAATCCCATTTAATTAATAAAAGCTTTATTAAATCGGAAATAATTCAAAATAATTTAATCGAGCTAACTAATGGTGACCTTGTTCCGGTTTCAAGGTCTAAACGGAATAGCTTATTCCGTTAAATTCCCTTTGCAGATTGCTCATTATTTGCACCGAATACTCATTGGCAAATATCGGAACCGTCCGAATTCACTATTATTGATGTAAACTATTTTAACTATGAAAAAGATATTATTGGTATTGGCAGGACTAATTATTTGTGTCAATGTAAATGCTCAGCTCGGTGGAATGCTTAATAAGGCTAAAAATAAAATGAAATCGGATAAAAAGGAGACTACTGAGAAACCAAAAGAAGAAGTAAAACCTGAAAGCAATGAAGCGCCAATAGAAAAGAAGAAAGAAGAAAAAACAGTAGCACCAGACGAGCCGAATGATGGTATCACTAGTCCAATGCATGAAAAATACATGGGTAAAATAGTCTTTGGTTCAACAATGGAGTCTATTGAGTTTAAAAAGGAGGTTGAAGAAAAATTTATTACTAAGGCGATATTCGGTGATGAAATCCGTTATCGTGTCTATATGGATAACTCCCTTGTTAATTACTTGAAGACAATGAAATTTGCGAGCACTCACGGCAGATACCAAATTAAATTTGTATTAGATGGAACTATTGCAGACTCCTCTGCTTTCTCAGAAGACGCCTTCAGCTATACTGAAAAGAAATCAATGACTACATTTAAGGGGGCATTGAAATCTGCAGCCGGGAAAATTGCAGTAGGAGAATCTGCATTTCAAAGATTTGCCCTAAAGCATGAAGATAAATTCACAGTAGGTGATCATGTGTTGAAAGTTGAATATAGACCTTACCAAAATTACCCATCGCTTTATGTTGGTCCGGTTATCGCTTCAGGTGAGATAACCCTTACCGTGAAAAAGACAATTGTTGATCCTAACGATCCTAAAACTTGTCTACCTAAGGTAGAAATGAAAAATCCTGAACTTGAAAAAAGTATTTTAAAAGCGTTTAATGCTCAAAAATGGGAAGAAACCCCTAAAGAAGTTAGAATCATTTCTAATAAGTGGAACATTGTTAGAAACAAATATTCAGGCATAATCACTTCTCGTTATGTTGAAGCAGCAATTGGATCTACTAAAGATGGAAAATGTGCTTATCAAATCTTTAATTTTTATCAGGATTACGACGGAAAAGACTATCAAAAAGAAGTTTACCTGAGTGGTATTGGAGATAAAACTACTGTTAGTTGTGGATGCATGAAAAAATAAAAACCAATATTAATGCCGTATAAGATTTAATAACATAATTTAGTACCATGAATACAATCATTTCAAAAAACTCTAAAAAATTAGTTGGATTAATATTAATCCTTAGTTTTATCAATCATAACCTTCAATCACAAGGTTTTTTAACTACACCTACAAATTGGTCATTGCCTGCAGGTGGTCATAATGTTGGCGGCCATAATTTTGGTTTTTATGCAATAGCTGATGGCGGCACTCCTGACCCAGGAAATCAAGGTTGGTCGCTTATTGATATCAATGGAGATGGCAAAACTGATTTGGTGATTACCTGTCAAGGCGATGGTACATACAGAGATTGTTTCAGTCCTGGCGCAAATCCATATTGGAAAGTATATTTAAACAATGGCGTTGGTTTTTCAAGTTCAGCAACGAACTGGCCATTACCGCCGAATTCAGGTAAATTCTTAAGCGCTCACGATTACGGTTTTAATGAAATTTCATACGCAGGTTCTACTTCCCAATGGGATCAAGGTTGGAGCACTATGGATATTAACGGAGATAATAAGCCTGATCTTGTTATTGTTTGCGAAGGCACAGGAACTTATAGAGAGTGTTATTCACCAGGTGCAAATCCTTACTGGAAAGTATATTTGAATACTGGCACAGGATTTTCTTCTTCTGCAACAAACTGGACATTACCACCTTATACAGGGACATTTTTAAGCGGACACGAGTATGGCGTTAATGCAATAGCAAGTGCTGGCACCCCAGCACAATTCAATCAAGGGTGGAGTACAATGGATATTAACGGAGATAATAAGCCAGACTTAGTGGTAGTTTGTGAAGGAACTGGCACCTATAAGGAATGCTTTTCACCTGGAGCAAATCCATATTGGAAAGTATTTTTAAATAATGGTAGCGGTTTTTCTACTACGGCAACAAATTGGGCAACACCTCCGAACGCAGGCAAGTGGTTGTCAGGACATGATTATGGTTTTAATGGAATAGCCGATGCCGGCTCTGCCAATATTTCTGATCAAGGTTGGAGTTTAATCGATATGGATGGGGATAAGAAACCTGAGATGGTCATTCTTTGTGAAGGAACTGGTACTTACAAAGACTGTTTTAGTCCTACTTCTAACTCATATTGGAAAGTCCATCAAAATACGGGTACAGGATTTTCCAGTTCCGCTACAAATTGGAATTTACCAAATGGAGGTAAAATTTTAAGTGGACATACTTATGGTTTTAATGAAATTGGATATAACGGAACATATGACCCTAATAATCAAGGATGGACCGTTTCTGATATTGATGGAGATGGTAAAACAGATTTAATAATAACAAGTCAGGGTAATGGTACTTATAAAGATTGTTTTAGCCCGGGATCGAACCCATATTGGAAGGTTTTTCTAAATGCAGGAACTGGATTTGCAGCAAGTTCTGTAAACTGGACATTACCGGCAGGAGGAATGAATATTGTGAGCCATAATTTTGGATTCAATGGATATAGCGAAACAGGGACATATGATTTGGGGAATCAAGGATGGTCAACACTTGATATAAATGGTGATGGAAAATCTGATTTAGTGGTTGTCTGTGAAGGAACTGGATCTTTCCGTGATAGTTTTACCCCAAGTTCAAGTCCGCATTGGAAAGTGTTTATAAGTGGATCAACAGTAGGCTTAAATTCAATAACGAAAAGTGATTTTAGAATAACTGTTTATCCAAATCCAACGAAAGATAAAATTATAATTGAGACTGAAAATAACGACATTATCAAATTGATAGATATGTTTGGTAAATTATTACAGGAAAAAGAATGTGAAAAAGGGAAAACAGAACTGAATTTATCTGAGTATTCTAACGGCATTTACTTTGTGGTAAACAAAAATGGAAACACTGTTAAAGTAATTAAGAATTAAATATTGATCTTTTAAGATCAAATTAATTTGCTTCCGGTTTTTATGTTGTAAAGGTTCTTGTAAATGATCGAGCCGTGACAAATTACAAACTCATTAAGAATTGATAATAATGTCGGAGGTAACAGAACAAGTAAAAAGAAGCTTAGGTCGAAAGCTCATAGAATTTCAAATAAAGGGTCTTGAATCTTATGGAAAATATTTAACAGATCAACTTGAATTCGCTAAGAATTGATAATAATGTCGGAGGTAACAGAACAAGAAAAAAGAAGTTTAGGTCGAAAGCTCATTGAATTTCAAATAGCGTTTAAAAAATATATTGAAAATCAAATTGAAATTAATAACAAGAAGATTGATATGATTAAAGCTAAGATGAAACAGTTTCATTTTGACTCTGGAATAAATTGGTGGATGGGAATTATTTAGTGTGCTCACCTTAATTTGATACGAATTATTTTAATTTTTCACTTCTGAAAAGATCATTTTTTGTCTGAACATACCTGGACATAAGTACAATTAAAACAGCATGAGTTCTAAAACGCCAATTAATGACAACCAGAAATCGGCAGCTATCTTTAAAAACCCTGATTTTTATAACATTGCCATGAAGTATTTAGGAATATCAGCGTCTTCTTTATTTTTGATATCATTTTTTCCTTCTTGTGAAAAGGTTGAGAAATCAGATATGCTAATATTTAATCGAATAGAATACATCTACAGCATAAAAGCGCAGATTGAAAAAGAAATCTGGCCACATTTTGCAGACAATGAATTCAATGTGCCATTAGTTTATTACACCGATTCAAATTGTTACGTGGTTAACCCCACTAATAAATTTATTCACTTATTCAACCCAAAATTAGTCTACAATAAACAATCATTGTCGATTTATAAAACAACCCTTTTAGACAGTATTCCATTTCATATGGAAACAGGAGTTGTATTTGGGGATAGTTGTGAAGATTATAATTACAAATCACCTTTTATGTATTGCAGTAGCCCTGAGATGACCCATAACTTTGTTCCTGATGTCACTTCTACTGAATTATGGGTAACTATGGTAATGCATGAATATTTTCACGGATTTCAATTTAAACATGTCCAATTTCTTGAGTATTATACTAAAAGTATAACTGTATCAGCTGATTCTTTGGAGGATTTATATAAAAACTACACATGGTTTAAAGAAGGGGTCGATAAAGAAAATGAGTTATTATTAAAAGCCCTTAATTCTACGTCGCAAACTGAAGTACTACAAATTATTGCTAAGTTTTTTGAATTAAGAGACCAACGAAACAGACAAACATGTGAATTTTTGTCATCAAATATTAAAATAGTTGAAACGTTTTTTGAAACTATGGAAGGAACTGCAAGATACATAGAATACAGTCTTTATAGCAAATTTGCAACTATGCTACCTGATTTAAAACTTATTAAATCGGATTCCTTATTTCATTCATATGAACATTATAAGAACTATTCAAAGACAAAAGAGAAGTGGCTATATCTAACGAACAAAACCAAATATTATTATGCCACAGGGTTCAATATAGCAAGACTATTAGATAAATTAGGAGTAAGTTATAAATCAAGGCTTTTTAACGAAAAGGTGTTTTTAGATGAAATTTTAAGGGAACAAATAAAAAAAGGTAGTTAACTCAAAATTGAAAACAGTTGGTATTAAATTGAAAGAAAGAAAGTGGAGCTAAGACT
>JBFWYJ010000174.1:0-6871 GCA_050186555.1 Bacteroidia bacterium | reverse complement strand
GAAGGCTGGATTTACAAAACGACATGATTTATTAATGTACAATATTCGAATAATATATTAATTTAGTGAGCATCTAAAATATGACCAGAATAGTTAAAATTATTGTGGTATTGATAACAATGTTATCAATCACATCTTGCAAAAAGAAATATCAATGTGCGTGCACGACTCAGTTAACTATAAAATACAATAACGGTGTTTTTGACACCTTCTATTATCCGGGAGAGCGTAAGGAGTATTCTGAAAAAATGACTCAGAAGCAAGCACAAGCTGCTTGTGATCATAATAAAGAGGCGGTTGAAAGAACGTTTACATCTGCTTACACTAATAACGGTTCGTATGTATTTGCCCAAGGAGAAAAAATCAATACTGAATGTGTATTAACCAATTAGTCATGAAAAAATTATTTTTATTGTCTATAATTTTTGCTTTTACATTTTGTAAAAAACAATACAATTGCCACTGTAGAACGGACGTTACTTTTCCAAGTCAAAATAACTCCTCCTATTACTCAAATACTACAAAATTAACTAAGAAGGTCAGTAAAAAGCAAGCAGAGGCTATATGTGCAAGGGAAGAGGAAAGTATCAACGAAACTTTCATTGATTTCTTTACAAATAATGGTAATTGGAGTCAGGGTGGATATAATGCAAGTACAAAATGTACAGTAAAATGAGAATCGTTGTAAACTTATTTTTTCTTTTGTTGTTTTATTCTGCGTTCTCACAAAAATCGTATTTTGGCAAAAGTCCACACGAATGGACGTCAACGCCAATTATTCCTAAGACCATCGATTTAGGAGAATTTAGCAATGACGATTTGGTAATACTCGATGAGGAGAATGAATTTAGCTTTTATTCAAGCAAAGATCAAGTACTTAAGGAACGAATTGTTTTATTAATAAATAATGAAACAGGATTATCAAAGTTTAATAAACTTCAGTTGCCAGAATCTTATGATGTTCCACATGATGAAAATTACTATGAGCAAGGGAGAAAATCAAAAATCAAGGTTCCTTTTATTGCGAAGTTTAATATTATAAATTTTACAGCTAGAAAGTACAAATTTAATAGATGGGAACCTCTAAATTTTAAGTATAATGCTAAGAAAATAAGATGGATTAAACCAAGTGGAGAATATCTCGATGACTATATTCATGAGTTTTATTTTGAAGAATTAAAGGCAGGAGATGTGGTAGAGCTTTTTTATGAAATTGATTTTAGTTCAACATATGGTTCAAATCTTTTCTATCCTAATGGTAAAATTTCAAAGCTAAACTCATCCTTTAAGTTTAATTATAAAGTAGGCAATAATTTTAAAGATTATTCATTCATATTGCCGGTTAGTATAAATGATTCGCTAATTAAAACTACATATACAACGAGCAAAGAAACATGCTTTTTCACAAAGCAATTCAATTTTTCCGCCTTAAAAAGCATTAGTCATCCAAAGAATGCATTGATTAGCAAACAATTTCCTTATATATATGCCGATTTTAGATTTTACAGAGTTATCAGAGGTTCTTATTCAGACGGTTCAAATAGGGTTTATGAATACGATTTAATAAGGACAAAAAATTTCGAGTGGTTAATTATTAAAGACACAACAAATGGCTATGAAAAGATTTATGATAAGCAATACGCATCTGTAAGAAAATATTTAGCAGGACTGCCTGCAACAGACTCAGACTCTGGTAAAGTTGAGTTTGTAAAGGCCTTATGTAACTCATTTAACAGCCTTAATTATATTAACTCAAATGATTTGTATTATAATAAATCGGATAAATATAACTTATACAGTGGTGATCATTTGTTGAAGGGAAGATTGGTTGAGCACCTCACATGGAAACTAACAAAGGATATTCTGAATGAAAAAGGCATAATGTACTACATAGTCAACATTCAAGATAATCGATATGGAGAGCATAATTTTATGTATAGAAGCAATTATGCATATGAAAACTACTTTATAGCATTACCAAATAAAGGTAAGTTTATCTACTTTATTCCAAGAATGAGCGGAGTTCGTTATTATTTAAATGAGTTACCATTTTACTATGAAGGTTCTTTAGCGGCTATGTACGCCAGAAATTTTCAGCATAGCGACACAAATAAAGTCAATAGTTACTTTAAATTAATTCGTACTCATAAGGGCACATCAAATGAAAACACAAAAGTTGAAAATGGAGTGGTTAATATTAAAAGAGACAGTTTAAAGGCTGATTTAAGTATTAAAACATCATTATCCGGACAGTTTTCTACTATTTTGAGACATTATTACAATAACACGTATATTGATTCGACTTTACCGACTTTTTATTTTAAACGTTCTACTGACAAAGGCAATAAGCTATCAAATAATAATAAATTAACTTCGAAAATGGAGGAGTATCCATTTAGAGCAAATTATGTAGGAGCAACAAGCATTAAATTAGATAGTAAAGAAGTATTAACCCTTGACAATTGGTTTTCATTCCCTTTAGATATTGATGGATTAACAATAAAGCCTAATCATGACTATTATATTGACTTTGAAAGCACAGATGCTTACAACTTTGTGTTGAAATTTGACTCGCCAACTAAAATTATTAATAGTAATGAGTTTAAGAAGAGTATAGACACAGATAACTTCTCCTTTAGCTCAGATATTGTAACACAAAATGAATCAACATATTTGTTGAAAATTGAGTTGAAAATAAAGAAGCGTGAAATTAAAATGGATAAAATTAATGAATTTATTGAACTTGTAGATTTACTTAGAAAATATGGAAATATTAAACTACAGTTAGCCTAGAACAAACGTTAGAACTTTGTTTTAAGCCTGTTATGCAATACAACTAACTCTGCTCAATAGTATAATAGATATGATGTACGATTCGTTTTTGTTAATTAACAAATCAAAACTAATATGTTTACACTTATGAGTGATTATTTTGATTTATATTTTTAATTCATTGTATGTATTTAATAAATTTTAAGAAAGTGTACTTCGCTATACTATTGATGACGTTTGTGCAATTAATGTATGCACAAAAGAAGGAAAAGCCACCTCGGCCACCATTTCCAAACTCTATAATTGATTTTGGTATAGGTGCTGGCCCAAATTATGGAATCTTTGGATTTAAGACAGTTATTGGTTATAAAGGTTCAGGCTTAATACTTGGAACCGGAGTTTTTGAGAGTCAATTTGCAATGCAGGTAGGAGTTCAGGTTAGCTATAAATGGTTTTTTGCAAGTTACGCATATGGTACATATGGATCAGCAACAAGTCAATTTGGAAATACACTGTTACTTGATGGAAATATTGCCGCAGGGGGAGGTAGAATAAATTTACTAAGAAATAAAAAATTGTTTTTAGAGCTGGGTGTTGCCTATACATGGGGAGCTTATGTTGTTACACCTTTCTCTGAAGTACCGGTAAAGGGCCCGGCAATAATATCAGGCATTGGATGGCGCTTTTTTAATATAAAAAAGAAAGAAAAAGCCAAAGGCATTGATGATGAATGGTAAATCAACCCAACAAATCAAATCAATTTAATTTCTTACAATGATTGCTAATTTGACTATTTCTTAGAATTCTTCTTTTCAAATTCTCGGATAATCTGCTCATCGCTTTTGCCAATCAATTGCATTGCTGCTTGTGCGTTTACTGACCAATCCGTTTTAGGGAAATCGTCAATGATTTTTTGGTACCATTTTCTGGCTTCATCCGGGTTGTTTAACCATTTTGGTTCATGATACAATTGTGCCATTAAAAATAAAGCCACAGGTCGGTTATTGAATTTTGGGTAATTATCAATGCACTTTTCTAAAACTACCTTTGCTTGGTTAGGATTGTTGATGGCTAAAGCTATTTGCGCCACCTTAATTAAATAAACCGGACTCAAACTATCACTTTCACAGTAATAGGCATAGTCGGCAAACTTCTTTATGGCTTTGTTGGCCATTTCCTGATTTAATTCTGTGTGTTGCATTAAAATGCTATCAATTGTCATGACTTCTTTTAAAGCAAATCCACAATCTGATGGTCGTATTTCAGTGTAAGCTCCTTTGTTTTCAGTCGTATCGGGAGCAGAGACTTGCTGAACAACTTGTTCTTTTTCTCCACAAGAACAAAGAATAAGAACTAATAATAAAGAAATTAGTTTTTTCATTATCGTTTTCCTGCGTAAACTTTTGTCTTGTAATCGGCAGTAATTTTGCCCTTACTAATATCAGATAATTTGCCGGCAATTAATTTTCGTTTGAAGGCACCAACTAAATCAGTAAATAAAACACCTTCTATATGATCGTATTCATGTTGAATAACGCGGGCAATTAAGCCATCGTAAGTTTCTTTATGAGGCTTGAAATTCTCATCAACATATTCAATAGTAATATTAGGTTTTCGGGAAACGTCTTCTCTAATTTTTGGAATACTCAGACATCCTTCTTTAAACTTCCATTCTTCACCTTCTTCCTCGATTATTCTTGCATTGATAAACACCTTCTTGAAAGCTTTTAATTGGGCTTTTTCTTCTGCAGTAAATTCATCATCATCGTCCTCATCATCGATGAATGGCTCTGTATCAACAATAAATAAACGTATCGATTTGCCAATCTGAGGCGCCGCTAATCCAACACCACTTGCCTCATACATTGTTTCAAACATATTGGCAATCAATTTATCCAATTCTGGATAATTTGCATCAATGTCAACCGCCTTCTTCCTTAAAACCGGATCTCCGTATACTACAATTGGTAAAATCATAATTATCTGCTATAGTTTGGTGCTTCACGCGTAATTACTACATCATGCGGATGACTTTCTCTTATTCCGGCTGCAGTAATTCTTATTAATCTCGCTTTCTTTAAATCTGATACAGTTCTTGAACCTGTGTATCCCATTCCGGCTCTTAATCCACCAATTAACTGGTAAATTACTTCAGAGAGAACACCTTTGTAGGGAACTCGTCCGCTTATGCCTTCCGGTACAAGTTTCTTAATATCATCTTCAGCATCCTGAAAATATCTGTCTTTACTTCCTTTTTGCATCGCTTCTAAAGAACCCATACCTCTGTAAGACTTGAACTTTCGTCCTTCAAAAATAATGGTCTCTCCCGGACTTTCTTCCGTTCCTGCAAACATACCACCCATCATTACTGTACTGGCTCCTGCAGCTAAAGCTTTTACAATATCTCCAGTGAAACGAATACCACCGTCTGCAATAATCGGACAATTTTTTCCTTTCAGGGCAGAGGCAACTTCCATAATGGCTGACAATTGAGGAACACCAACGCCGGCAATCACACGTGTCGTACAAATAGAACCGGGACCAATACCTACTTTTACGGCATCTGCACCGGCTTTGTATAAATCGAGAGCAGCATCTGCGGTTGCGATATTTCCAACAATTACATCCAGTTTCTTATACTTTTTCTTTACTTCCTTCAGCATGTTAATCACACCCTTGCTATGACCGTGAGCAGTGTCGATAATAATAGCATCCACTCCTGCATTAACCAAGGCATCTACACGCTCTAAAGTATCATTTGTAACACCAACAGCAGCTGCTACGCGCAAGCGTCCCATAGAATCTTTACAAGCATTTGGATTAACTTTTATTTTTATGATGTCCTTATAAGTAATTAAGCCAACCAACTTATCGTTTTTATCAAGTATAGGAAGCTTTTCTATTTTATTACTTTGAAGAATATCTTCAGCTTGTTTTAATGTAATTCCGTTTCTTGCGGCTACACAATCTTTGCGTTTTGTCATTACTTGACCAATCGGTTTTTTCATGTTTTTTTCAAAACGCAAATCTCTGTTGGTAACGATTCCAACAAATTTATTTTGATTATTTACAACAGGAATACCTCCAATTTTATTTTCCTTCATCATATTCAGTGCGTCTTGTATCACTGAATTTTCGTTAAGTGTAACCGGGTCGATTATCATACCACTTTCGCTACGCTTAACTTTTCTCACTTCCATTGCTTGTTCCTGAATACTCATGTTTTTGTGCAAAACACCAATTCCGCCTTCCTGAGCGATAGCAATAGCCATGCGGTGTTCTGTAACCGTATCCATAGCGGCAGAAACAATAGGTGTGTTTACTTTGATGTTTTTGCTAAAAAATGAAGCAATAGAAACCTCTCTTGGAAGCACATCCGAATAAGATGGCACCAATAGAACATCGTCATAAGTTAAACCTTCCGGGATAAACTTGTTTTGATTAGACTTAGATGACATAGGAACTTGAATTTTGAGTTAAAATTCGGGCAAATGTACGAAAGATTTCCCTGATTGTCAAGTTGCTAACGGTTTTAGGTGTTGAAGATGGATTGATTTATTAAAACCTATTAACACAATAGTATCAAAATGAAAATAATTGGGCAATTTTACACTCCGGAAAATCAGAATAACTAGACTATGCAATTAAAATATCAGACTGTTCCAAGGGCAATTTTAATGTTAGAAGATGGAAAAGTGTTTGAAGGAAAGGCAGCCGGAGCTATTGGAACAACGACCGGAGAAATCTGTTTTAATACCGGAATGACAGGTTATCAGGAAATTTTCACAGACCCTTCTTATTTCGGACAAATTATTGTAATGGCAACACCTCACATAGGAAATTATGGTGTGGATGAATTGGAAGTTGAAAGTGACAGTATTAAAATTTCCGGCATGATTTGTAAGAAATTTAATAATGGTTATTCTCGTCCAAGAGCCAATAGCAGTTTGCAAGATTATTTCGAAAAGCAAGGAATTGTTTCAATAAGCGATGTTGATACACGCGCTTTAGTCAGGTATGTGCGTGATAAAGGCGCAATGAATTGTATTATCTCTTCAGAGATATTGGATTTGAACGAACTTAAGGCAAAATTGGCTAA
>JBFWYJ010000173.1:0-6907 GCA_050186555.1 Bacteroidia bacterium | reverse complement strand
TTATTTATTTTACACTTTTGGTTGTAATACCTTTAGTGTTTGTGAATGTGGGATGGGGATATATTTTAACAGGCTATCTATTAATGCATGTCATTTGCGGAATAATTATTTCGGTAATATTCCAATTAGCACACGTTGTTCCTGAAATGAAATTCCCTCTGCCTGATAAAAGTGGCAATATCGAGGATGATTGGGCTATTCATCAATTGAATACTACTTCCAACTTTGCAAAAAACAACAAGATAGTTTCTTGGTTTGTTGGCGGCTTAAATCATCAAATTGAGCACCATTTGTTTCCGAATATTTGTCATATTCACTATCGAAAAATCTCTGATATTGTGAAGGAAACAGCAAAAGAATTCAATGTATCTTATTTTGAAATTCCTACATTAAGAGAAGCCATTAAACTTCACGCGCGAGAATTAAAAATATTGGGACAGCCCAATTAATTTAATTAATGGCGGATATTTATAATAATTCGGAATATCTAAAGAATAATCCGGATTGGCATGCTGAGGACGCAGCATTCAAGGTGAAAAATATCGTAAAGTCAATTGAGGCAAATCAAATTGTTTGTAAAAGCATTGTAGAAATTGGTTGCGGTACGGGTGAAATACTTCGTTTGCTGCAAGCAGCTTTGAACAACAACAAAATTAAGTTTACAGGCTATGATGTGTCTAAACAAGCAATCGACATTGCTAAATCAAAGGAAAATGAATCCTTGTTATTCGACATTAAGGATATTACAAAAGAAGAAATAGAACGCGAGTTTGATCTTTGTTTGGTAATGGACGTTTTAGAGCATGTACCGGATTATTTTTCGCTTCTGGAATCAATTCGTGCCATTTCTGAGTATACAATATTTCATATACCATTGGATATGTTTGTATGGAGTTTGTTTCGAGAGGATATGCTAATTGAGAGTAAGAAGAGGGTAGGGCATATCCATAATTTCACAGAGAAGTTTATTTTAAGTATTTTGGAGGATTATCAATTTAAGGTCATCCACCATTTTTATACCGAACCGGATTACCGCTCGGATTCATTTAAGGGAGGTGTAATTAATTCATTTAAAAAGTTTTTATTTTCTATTTCACCTCGCTTCTGTTCGAAAACGCTTGGAGGATATTCGATAATGGTGGTTTGTAGGAATCAGTAATTACTCCTTTTTAGACAGCTTAAACAAAGTATCTTTTTCATCTTTTGTTAAACTATCGTAACCACTTTTGCTGATTTTGTCAAGTAGTTTGTTCATGAGAATTTCTTCATCCTTTGGGGAATAGCCTCTGCTTTTGCTTGTATCATTTTTGATGATTTTCAAATGCTTATTCTTTCGCTTTAAGAAATCGAAATTAAATAAATCAACACCTTTTCTTAGTTGGTAACCATATAATACACCAAATAAAGCTCCGCCAATGTGTGAAATTTTTCCGCCGGTGTTAACTTGTAAGTCAATTATGGTGCTCACGGCAAAAACCAACAAATAAAAATATTTGTAAGGCATTTGAAATAGTCCCCATAAAAAAACGGTATAATTGGGTGCATAGACTGCCATTACAGCCATTGAACCGAGAACAGATGCTGATGCTCCCAATAAAATGGCATTGCCAAACATTTCAGGAAATACTAATCCGCCAATTAAAACCAGAGCACCTCCGGATAAGCCACTCATCACATATAAGTAAATGAGTTTTTTTTGTCCCATTATGGTGAAGAATATTTGTGAACCGAAATACAGTAAAATCATATTCCAAAAAATATGCCCCAATCCAACATGTGTAAACATATAAGAAATCAATGTCCAGGGTTTATATAAGAAATCCATTCCGCCAATTGGAAGTGCAAATAAAGGAAGCAGGTTTAAATGCGATAGATTACCAACGAGATTGATTGTAAGAAAAACAGTCACATTGATAATAATGAGTTGTGCCAAAACTCCTTGCTGCTGAAACTTTTCAGATATCGTTCGAAAAATAGACATGCTAATAGCTGTTACTTCTTTTACGCCACAATAGTATAAGGAATATCCCAACAAATAAACCTCCAAGATGTGCGAAGTGGGCTACGTTATCACCTGAATTATTGGTAATTCCAGATATTAATTCAATTAATCCGTAACCAATAACTAACCATTTTGCCTTGACCGGAATAAAGAAATACAAATACAGTAATTGATTTGGAAATAGCATACCAAACGCGCCTAATAAACCAAATAATGAACCAGAGGCACCAACAACTACCTGGGAGTTCAAATACGTGTTTCGGAAATCAACTAGGAACTGAGAAGCCAGGCTGATTGCTTTGGTTGGATTTTCATTAACGGCTGCATTGTATGTATTAACGAAAGAATTGTATTCTAGGCCAAATTCATAAGGAATCTTAGATTGGAATTCTGCTGTACCAACCAATGCTTCGAAATTTTCTAAAGTTAAATTAGACTGAACATTTTCAATCATTCCAAGCACCTCAGCTGATGAAAAATAAATAACAAAATATTGCGCAATGGCAGCACCAAAACCTGTCAGTATATAGAAAATAATAAATCTTTTTGCACCCCAAACTTGCTCTAGAACCTGTCCAAAAATAAAAACCCCAAACATATTAAAGAAAATATGTCCGAAGTTGCCATGCATGAAAAGGTAGGTGATAAATTGATGAGGACGAAAATCTGGAGCCAAATGATAATGCAATCCCAAGTATTGATAAAGATCAAGGTCAAATGACTTTTCTGAGACGATAGTCAATAAAAAGAAAATGACATTAATAATTAGAATGTTTTTTGTAACAGGAGGCAGGAAATTGAATCCTCCCGGTCTGTATTCATTTCCGTAACTCATCAGCGCTTAAATATTTTTTCTATTTCTTGTTTATCAATCAATTGATAAATTAGTTTTCCTTCTATCGTATAGACAGGATTTGGCAATTGAAAAAGTTCATTAACCAATTCCTTAGCTTCTTCTTCATTCATCTGCCTTCCATACTTAATAGAAGTGTTTTTAGCTAAGGCCAGGCACATATTATTATGTACATCTAATTTGATTTCTATGGCATTGAGTTTATATGATTCAAGTATATTTTCAATAACATTGGTAATGTTAGCCTGGTCAATTTGGGAGGGGACGCCATTAATCACGATGCTATTTTTTCCAAATATTTCAATATCAAATCCCAATGTTTTTAACGAAGGCAGTAAATCTTTAATCAGAATAGAATCTTTGGTATTGAATTCAATTTGCTCCGGGAATAATATTTGTTGTGAAGGAAGCGCTTGTGATTGGCTGTTTTTTTTGTAATGTTCAAACAACACGTGTTCATGCGCTCTTTTTTGATCAATTAAAAGAAGCCCTTGGTCAGAATTACAGACAATATATTTACCCATTAACTGAAAGCATTTGAAATCTGTATTAATTTCTAATAGCGGGTTGTCTTGTTGTGTAATTACATCTGCTTCAGGATTGAATTCATCATTTTTAAATCCTTCGTACAAACTCTCCCAATGGGAAACATTTTTATCTGTATGGCTGTATTCCTTTTGATTTGATTTAAAAGGGTTAAAAGAAGTGTTAACCTGGATAGATGGTTGAACCGGTATTCTATTACTAGGAAAGTGTTGTTCACTTGTTATGGCTTCCTGATCAAAATCAATTGTTGGTCCAACACCGGCTTTGCCCAAGGCTCTCTTTATTACACTAAGAAGCGTATTAAATACAGTTTTTTCGTCAATAAACTTAATTTCTGTTTTGGTTGGATGGATGTTGATGTCAATTTGATTTGGATTAATATCAATAAATAAAAACCAAACCGGATTAGCATCAACAGTAATTAAGTTTCGAAACGCTTCATACATTGCTGCGTTTAAATACGGACTTTTTATAAATCTATTATTGATGAAAAAATATTGATCACGCTTAGATTTCTTGGCTAATTCAGGTTTTCCAACATAGCCTGAAATTTTCACATAGGGTGTTTGTTCATCTACAGTAACCAATTTCTGATTATAAGAATTACCAAATAAGCCCATAATTCTTTGAACGAGTGGAGCAGAGGGCAAATTATATAACTGATTATTGTTGCTGTGTAATGAAAATGAAACTCCATGATGAGGTAATGCTACACGTTCAAATTCATTAATGATATGTTTTAATTCTGTACTGTCTTCTTTGAGAAAATTTCTGCGAGCAGGGATATTATAGAATAAATTCTTCACACTAAAATTAGATCCTACAGGAGCTTGACAAATATCTTGCTTTACAAAATTTCCTCCTTCAATTACAATATGATTGGCAACTTCATCCTCAGCTTGACGTGTTTTAAGTTCTACATGCGCTACAGATGCTATGCTTGCCAATGCTTCACCACGAAATCCTTTGGTATGAATATTGAACAAATCGTCCGCAGTATTAATCTTGGACGTAGCGTGTCTTTCAAAGGCCAATCGTGCATCAGAAGAACTCATGCCAATACCGTTATCAATTACCTGTACAAGAGTTTTTCCCGCGTCCTTAATAATAAGTTTTATGTCTGTTGCTCCGGCATCAATTGCATTTTCAAGAAGTTCTTTAACGATATTGGATGGTCGTTGTACAACTTCTCCAGCAGCAATTTGGTTAATAACATGTTCCGGAAGTAGTGAAATCACGCCGCTCATAGTCCCCAATAAAGGTACATAATATCCTAAGATTTACACCTTTTTTGAAAATTAATTTTTCTTAAATTCTAACTTATAACTAGCTGGTCCACCACTTGAATTTACGAAGCAGTCTTGTTTCTTCAAATACTTCTCAAGTGTACGCAATTGTTTCTTAGTAGCTGTCCCAAACTCGGTAAATTGAACTTTTTCTACCTTGTTTTTGGCTGAGATTGTAAGCACAGAAGTAAATTCAAATTTCATGAGATTTTCTTTCATGAAATCATCAATCAATCCATGAAGCGTTCTTTCTCCAATGTTAAGTTCAACAGCGGGTGAGTTGCTTTTGGTTGTTGGGCCTTCTTGTTTAACTTCTTTTTGTTCTTCTGCCGCAGAAGGAGCAGCACTTTCAGTCTTTCCGGTAGACTTGGATTTACTTTTCTTAAGAATCATTCTGGAGTTAACACCATCTTCGTTTTTAGAAGACTCACTTCTTTTCTTCGCATTGTTGTTATTGCCACCCGGACTGTCTTTCCCTGCTTCACCTCCTGCACCACTTTTATACGCATCTTGTTTTGGAATGGTTTTCGGTGCTGTAGGAATATTCTCTTTCTCAGCCGGCTTCTTATCCGCATCCTCTGCAAATGCTAAATCAGCATCGCTTTCATCAGAAGCAGAGTTTACCTCTCCTTCCAAATCAGAAACAGTTTTTTCCTGATTGTTGTCAGAAGGAGGCGAATTGGACTTCCTGTCATCTAGTACATCAAACGGTTCGCTCTCCTGCATCTTAGACTTTTCCTCAAGTTTCTTTCCAGGACTTTCTTCGTTGGCTTTTGTAGCATTACCTGTGGCTACTTCGCTTGCAGGAGACATGTCAGCTATTTCATCTTGTTTAACAGTTTCTATTTTCGAATTCTTATCGGCCATTTCCGCGGTTTCTAACGTTCCTGAAAATTTAAAAATGCCCACTAATGTTATTATCACTGCAACACCTGCAGCCGCTGCCCAATACATAGGTATGATTTTAGTTTTTTTTGTCTCAAATAAAGGACTAATTCTTTTATCTAATTCCCTTTTAGCAAGAACTGCCTCATCATTGGACGATAAGCTCATAAAGCCTTCTAACGCTTCTTTTTCAAAAGCATCCAATTCATGTTCAGAATTACTCGCATTTCTTAGCAAGCTTTCTAAATCTGAGAATTTGTTATTTTTCTGCTTGTCCATTTAATCTAGCGTCCATTTTTATTTTTAAATTCCTTTTTCCATTCTGGATATAACTTTTTACTTCATTATTGCTATATCCGGTAAGAATTTCAATTTCATTATATGACTTTCCTTCTATATAAAACAATTCCAAACATTTCTTTTGCTCACTGTTCAATTCCATTAATGCTAACTGCATCACTTGAATATGAACTTCCTTTTCTTCTAGATGCTCAACTTTGGAATAATCCATAAGAAAGATTTCATTTTCTTTAATTTCACCCTGTTTACTCATCTGGCGTTGCTTCTTTCTAATCTCCATCAGGCAATAATTCTTACTGTAGGTATAAAGCCAACTTTTAAAGTATTCTACTTTGTGTTTTTTTAGATCTACCAGGAGTTTTTCGAAGATAGACATGACTGCATCTGCTGCTTCATCTTTGTCTTCTAAATACTTTATACACAAACCTAATACCAAATGACCATACCTTTCATAAAGCACGCCAATGTACTTATTATCATTTTCCTCTAAAAAATTGTTAATTAGGTCAGTATCGGAATAATCTTTGTATTTGTCTTTTAGTCTCAAGTAAAGGATGATTACATAAAAGTATGAAATTATTTACTTGGTAATGTCCCCTAAAAGTGTATTTTTGTATGATTATAGCCCTATAGAACCTGAAAGCGCCAATTAAATATTTGATCGTGTTTTTGACGCTTTTTGCGTTTAGTTTTCAGCAACCGAGTGGTTATGATACCAATGCCAAGATTAAGGCAGTTTTCATTTATAACTTCACAAAGTATTTCGAGTGGCCTAATAACAAGAAAACAGGCAACTTTATCATTTATATTGTTGGAAACAATAGTAATCTCGTAAACCAGCTTAAGGCTTTGGCAGCTAGGAAAAAGGTTGGTAATCAGGATATTGAAGTTGTGAGCACTGTTAATTATGATGCCAGTATTAGTGCTAATATGGTTTTTTTACTTTCAGAAACCTCAAAATCAATTACAGAAATAAGCACTAAATCCAAGAAAAAAGGTGTTTTACTCATTTCTGAGTACGCGAATGGTGCGAAA
>JBFWYJ010000172.1:0-6916 GCA_050186555.1 Bacteroidia bacterium | reverse complement strand
CTTAGTTGAATGTACAACCAATAATCCAAACAGAACAGTTGCAAACGTGCGCATGTACTTTACCAAGGCAAATGGCTCACTAGGAACCAATGGTTCTGTGAGTTACATGTTCGAACATAAGGCAATTTTTAAAATTAACGCAACCGGATTAAATAAAGATGATTTAGAATTAGATTTAATTGATTTTGGCCTGGAAGAAATAAATCATGATGAAGAAAATAACTACTTCATTATACAAACTGCATTTGTTGATTTTGGAAAAATGCAACAAGCTATTGAAGAAAAAAATCTGACCTTAATTGAATCCAGCAAAGTTTACGAGCCTACTACAACTGTTGAATTATCTGAAGAACAGGAAAAGGAAGTGATGACAATGATTGAAAAGATGGAGGAAGACGACGATATTGAAAATGTCTATCACAATATTGCCTGATTTTTGGAAAAGAAATGGAACATATTAGGTGAATCACTAAATCCTGAGTCTACATTAAAAATTGAAAAATTAATACAAGTAGACAGGATTATTGCATCATTACTACAGTTAAGAGGTTTTACAGAATTTGAAGAAATCAGAGATTTCTTTCGTCCGGATTATTCTCATTTACACGACCCTTTTTTGATGGAGGGAATGCAGATTGCTATTGAAAGGATTTCGAATGCAGTTTCTTCCAACGAGAAAATACTTATTTACGGAGATTATGATGTTGACGGAACAACCGCAGTAAGCTTGGTTTACAGCTTCTTCAAAACACATACTCCTCAAATAGAATTTTATATCCCGGACAGATACGCTGAAGGATACGGTATTTCATATAAAGGAATCGATTATGCTGCAGAAAATAATTTCTCTTTGGTGATTGCTTTAGATTGCGGGATAAAAGCGACTGATAAAATTAAATATGCCAATGAAAAAAATGTTGACTTCATCATTTGCGACCATCATTTACCGGGAGATCAGCTACCTGATGCACTTGCAGTTTTAGACCCAAAGAAAAAAACATGTGGATATCCATATAAAGAATTAAGTGGGGCAGGCATAGGCTTTAAATTAATACAAGCCTATTCAATCAAGCATCAATTACCTATAGAAAATTGTTATCAGTATTTAGATTTGGTTGTTACGAGTATTGCGGCAGACATTGTACCAATAACAGGCGAAAACAGAGTATTGGCATATTATGGTCTCGAAAAAATAAATACAAATCCTTGTCCCGGAATAAAAGCAATTATGAATGTTAACCAAATGAAAAAAGAGGTTAATATTAATAACTTGGTTTTTGTATTAGGCCCCAGAATTAATGCTGCGGGAAGAATTAAGCATGGTTCGGCAGCGGTGGAATTATTGACTTGCGAGGACGATCAACTATCAGAAGAATTAGCAAAAGACATTAATGATACAAATTCACAACGCAAAGATTTAGATTTAGGCACCACCAACGAAGCAATTGAAATGATGGAAACAGATCCAATGACTTCGTTTAGGAAAAGTACCGTTCTATTTAACCCGGGTTGGCATAAAGGCGTTGTAGGGATTGTAGCTTCAAGATTAATTGAAAGGTATTATAAACCAACTATTGTATTAACACAAAGTGATTCACAAGTAACGGGCAGCGCACGCAGTGTTAAGGATTACGATGTTTATCAAGCGATTGAACAGTGTCATGATTTACTTGACCAATTTGGTGGCCATAAATATGCAGCAGGATTAACCATGAAGCCTGAGAATGTTGAAGCATTCAAAATAAAATTCGAAGAAATCGTTTCATCAAGCATTACTGCATCGCAATTGGTTCCTCAAATTGATGTTGATCTCATCATTGAATTGCATGAAATAAATCCAAAATTGGT
Source organism: Bacteroidia bacterium (assembly GCA_050186555.1). Taxonomy (GTDB): domain Bacteria; phylum Bacteroidota; class Bacteroidia; order B-17B0; family Aurantibacillaceae; genus Aurantibacillus. The sequence goes on along the minus strand of JBFWYJ010000172.1, from coordinate 5,068 downwards.
TAGAATTCTAAACCAATTTGCACCTCATGGTCCGCAAAATTTAACACCTTTGTTTTGTTCGAAGGAGGTATATGATACAGGCTGGGCAAAGATTGTAGGGAATAATCATTTAAGACTTGAGGTTTATCAAAAATCTAATCCAAATTTACGTTTCAGTGCAATTGGATTTGACAAAGGTGATTTCATCAATTTTTTAAAAGATGGAAAACCGGTTGATATCGTTTATAAAATTCAGGAAAACGAATACAATGGGAATATTTTCATTCAACTAATTATAGAAGACATTAAACTGACTTAATTAGAGCAGAAGGTTTCAACATCCTTATCGCTGATTTCTTTACCGCCCAAAATCATTAAACGTTCAATAGCATTTCTAAATTCACGAATATTGCCGGGCCAATCACGTGCTTGTAATTTTTTAATAGCTGCCTCGGAAATAGACTTGCCGCTTCCCATATCCTGATCAATCAACTTAATAAAATGATTTGCCAATAAAGGAATATCTTCTTTTCTATCATTTAAAGAAGGGACATGAATAGGTATCACACTTAAACGATGAAACAAGTCTTCACGAAAATTACCTTCTGCAATTTCTTTCTTCAAATCTTTATTTGTAGCAGCAATAACTCTTACATCAACCTTAATTTCTTTATCCCCACCTACTCTAGCGATTTTATTTTCTTGTAACGCCCTCAGAACCTTTGCCTGAGCACTTAAACTCATATCACCTATCTCATCAAGAAAAATTGTTCCGCCATTTGCCAATTCAAATTTTCCTTTACGTTGAGCAACCGCACTGGTAAAGGCTCCTTTTTCGTGACCGAACAATTCGCTTTCAATTAAATCCGGTGGTATTGCGGCACAATTCACTTCTATTAATGGAGCAGCAGCTCGCTGACTCTTTTCGTGAATCCATTTAGCGACCAATTCTTTACCACTTCCATTACTTCCTGTGATAAGAACGCGCGCATCAGTTGGCGCCACTTTCTCAATAACATCTTTTACATCATTTAGCGCTTTAGAATCGCCTATCATTTCATTTGATTTGGCAATTTTCTTCTTAAGAACTTTCGTTTCTTGCACTAATTCTGTTTTTTGCATAGCATTACGAATAGTAACAAGTAGTCTGTTTAAATCGATTGGTTTTGCCAGGTAATCATAAGCGCCTGACTTAACCGCTTCTACCGCAGTTTCAATAGTACCATGCCCGCTCATCATAATCAATGCAGCATCAATGGAAGCATCCATGAATTTTTGAAGTAATTCCATTCCATCCATTTTTGGCATCTTGATATCACATAAAACAACATCGTATTTGTTCTTTGTAATCATATCCAAGCCTTGCTCCCCATCTTCTGCCTCGTCTATTTCATACTTCTCAAATTCAAGAATTTCTCTAATAGAGCGACGAATACCTTTTTCGTCATCAATAATCAAAACTTTAGCCATATTTATTTTAACCTATTTAAATACTCAAAAACTACGCCTTCTTTTAAAGAATAGCTCGATACACGAATCGACAATACTTTAGATAAATTCAAAATCTGATCAATCAAAATGCAAGATACAACAATCATGTCTACTCGCATCTCAACTAAGCCTTTGATTTGCATTCGTTCTGTAATATTAGACATCATTATTTCTTTAGAAATTTGACGATAATCGTTGACCTCCAATTGAAAACAAGTCCTGTCTTTTACAAAATCATCATCATTATTCTTAGCATAAAGAATCTCAATTACAGAATCAAAAGCACCTGAAGAACCGATTAATTCAACTGGTTTATATTTATCAATTGCATTTTGCAATTCAATTAATTCGTTATTCAAGTACTGAATCATCTGATAACGCTCTTCATCTTTTATAGGATCTGAAGGATTAAATTCTTCTAATAATCTGGCAACACCCAAACGAAAACTTTTCTTCCACAAAATACCATTTTTGTTTCCTATTATGTATTCATTACTTCCGCCACCAATGTCAAAAATCAAAGAATTTTGGTCAGACAAGCCCACAGCCATTCTATTCCCCTTGTAAATTAACTCTGCCTCACGCTCACCATCAATAATTTCAATTTGAATATTTTCAATTTTAGTGGCTTCTGCACAAAAATCGATGCCGTTTGAGGCATCTCTTATTGCAGCAGTAGCAAAAGCTTTTATAGTTGTAAGGTTGAACTTTTTAGACTCCTTTGAAAACTCTTTTAAAGCATTTAATCCTCTTTCGAACGCTGTTTTCTCGATAAAGCCTTTGTGAATGCCTCCCTGCCCCAATTTCACGGCTATTTTATTATTGTAAATAGTCTTAAAACCTGATTCTGTCGGCTCTACGACGATAAAATTAAAGGTATTAGTTCCACAATCAATGATGCCTAAGTGCATTTGTTAAAATTATTAACTTTTTTTCAATAGACTGTTTGATTAGCTCTTTTTTTAGGTTATTTTTACTATTCAACAATCAAACACACATGAAAAAATTTCTAACTCTTTTAGCGGTAGTATTTTGTCTTTCCTCATTCGGACAAAAAATTGATCCCGAATATGTCGATGGTCAGGTATGGGTAAAATTCAGAACCGGAACTTTGAAGGGACTAAAGTTTGAAAATCCGAATAATATCAGGCTAGATAAAATCTCAGCCATCCAAAATTTGATAGGTAAATATGGTATAACAAAGGCTTTCAAGCCATTTTATCAGGCGGATGACGACATAAAACTGACACACTTCCTCCAATTTAATTTCGAAAAACATGAATTGGTTAATGAATTTATCAATGACCTTATCAAATCTGACTTAATTGAATTTGCTGAGAAAGTCATGTTGTTAGAAACTCATGTTACTCCGAATGATTTTTCTACATCCAGCGCTAGCGTTCATTTAAATCAGATTGGAGCACCAAATGCCTGGAATGTTCAAAACGGAAACTCGAACATTACAGTTGCTATTGTAGACAATGCAGTTAGAATCAGTCATGCCGATTTAGCAGCAAATGTTTGGGTTAACCCAAATGAAATCCCAAATAACAGTATTGATGATGATGGAAACGGATATGTAGATGACATTAACGGATATGATGTAGCGGATGGCGATAATGATCCAATACCAACTAATAACGCAATGTCTCACGGCACGCATTGCGCAGGTATTGCCGGCGGTGTAACTGACAATGGGATTGGTGTTGCATCAATTGGATGGAATGTTAGAATTATAGGCGTTAAATGTCAGAACAATGGCGGAAGTACATCGGCAATTCCTTACGGTTACCAAGGAATAATATATGCTGCAAAAGCTAAAGCAAGAGTGATTTCATGTTCTTGGGGAGGAACAGGCGCGCCTTCATCCGGCGCACAGGCTGTTATTGATTACGCCTGGAGTAAAGGCAGCATCGTTATTGTTTCCGCGGGAAATGATAACAACAGTGTATTGCATTATCCGGCTGCTTACAATAATGTTTATAGTGTGGCTTCAGTTACATCTTCAAATGTTAAGTCAAGTTTTTCTTGTTATGGTACATGGGTTGATATTGCAGCACCTGGTTCAAACATTATGAGTACAATTCCACCAAACAATTATCAATCTCAATCAGGAACTTCAATGGCTTGTCCAATGGTTGCAGGTTTGGCTGGATTAATGCTTTCTAAATGTCCATTTATGACACAAACAGATGTTTTAAATTGTATTTCAACTACAGCTGCAAATATTTATACCATTTCTGGAAATTCAGCATACACACCAAATTTATTGGGAGCAGGAAGAATAGACGCCTTTGCCGCACTTAACTGCGCATCAGGTTTCCTAACTGTTCCACCGATAGCTAACTTTTTCTCAGTTACAAAAAATACTTGTCCGAATACACCTATAAGTTTTTATGATAGTTCATTGTATGCGCCAACTTCATGGACATGGAATTTCCAAGGAGGAACACCAGCTACTTCAACGTCATCTAATCCGTCTGTTTCCTGGGCGGCACCCGGAGTGTATAATGTTACGCTAACAGCTGCTAACGCAAATGGAAGTAATTTAAAACAAAAAGTTACTTATATCACGATCGCAGGACCTGTTAGTTTGCCATTACAAGAGGGATTCCAGAACTCTACATTTGTTCCAACAAACTGGTCGACTTACAATGTTGATAACGACAGTTTGTTCTGGAAACGTAAACAAGGAATCGGTGGATTTGTTGTAAATGGAAGCGCTGCCTGTGCCATGTATAATAATTACGATGATGATGCCTCAGGTGTTAGAGACGAAATAAGAACCCCGCGATACGATTTTAGCAATGTTGCAAATGCAACTTTGAGATTTGATGTTGCTTACCAACAATACGATAATCAATATTCAGATACCCTTGTAGTTCGCTTAACCACCAATTGCGGTTCTAACTGGAATAGTATTTATACGAAGGGCGGAAGTGTATTATCTACAGTTGCGAGTACATTGCAGGGAAACATATTCATTCCGACAGCAACACAATGGCGAACGGATAGTATTTCATTAAATAGTTTAGCTGCCCTACAGCCCAATGTAATGATAGGGTTTGAAAACCACGGACATTGGGGACAAGCAATGTATTTAGATAACATCAACATCTTTTTACCGGCACCAAGTATTGCCGTCGCAAGTCCGGCAAATGGTTGTACCGGAAATTCTATTCTATTTACTAATAATACCACAGGCGCAGCAGGTTATACCTGGACTGCCAATCCTGCAGCAAATATTGCTGCACCGAATGGTACAAATACAAATATCACATTTAACAATCCCGGCACTTACTCCGTTATTTTGACAGCAAACACTGGAACAGTAATATCCACTTTAACAAAAACTATCTCAGTGGCAACGCAACCAACTGTAGCATTGTCAACATCAACAACTAATATTTGTTCCGGAACTCAGGTCACCCTCACTGCAAGTGGAGCAAGCAGCTATAGCTGGAGTACAAGTTCTACTTCTACAAGCATTGTTGTCACACCTACTACTACTACAACTTATTCTGTAACCGGTACGAATGGAACATGTACTGATTTAAAAACATCTCAGGTCACAGTTACTTTAACACCTAACGTGAGT
>JBFWYJ010000171.1:0-6965 GCA_050186555.1 Bacteroidia bacterium | reverse complement strand
TTAAAATTATACGTTAATCCAACAGATAATCTGCCCGATGAGGACAAAACGTTTGGGATTTTGTCTTCATACACTGTCCTGTAAACCTGCATCGTAAAGCCATAATTCTTATAATAAACATCCAAACCACCACCAAGCATATATTCATTGATTTTTGTAGCTATATCTTGTTTATTGTTTTTATATAATCCTTTTGAATATTCATAGTACATGCATAAATTGGGATTGATAGACCAATTACCAAAATTTATAGAGTAAAAAATATTCGCATAGTTAACAAGGCTGTTTCCTACTCTTTCCTTATAATAATTTTCACCATTTACTTTATATAAACCGGTGCTGGATAAGCCGAATTTTTTGTAAAGCATGCTATAGGTAACCAGCCCAAAACAATCTACAGAACCTGTTCCATGCTGCAGAACAAAAGGCAAGCGTTTATTGTTTTTATCTCGTACGTAATAATTGCCCGAAGGAATTTTTACACCTAAACCAACCACCAGTCTTGTTCTTAATGACTTTTCGTTATCAGGTAAAAGAATATGATAAGCTGCATAAAACGAAGGGTCGCTAAAACCTGTTGTTTTATAATACACCGTGTCTTCTTTGCTTTTATTAGACACAATACTGGTTATAGCATTCAGTTCTATTCGTTTATGTATAAATAACTTTCCTCTCAACTCGAAAGATTTGAAGCTTTCATAATCTGAGCTGTAGTAATTTTGTACATAATTGGTATCAGTCCCATGCGATTCGTGTGCTGACCTATAGGCCCCATCAGGAAAATAATGTTGTTTCTGGCAATACGTTCTGTAACCGTTAAATACACGGTAACGATGTAAGAAACTTATACTTGACTGATTATCATAAGGCACCACGCCAAAATAAGCTCCACAAATATCACATGCTAATGTCAACTTTGCTATACACAAAGCCAACAAAACATAAAATAATTTCATGTCAATTTAAATATGGCGCGGCCTTCGGCCGCGCCCATTAATCACAATAAATTAGTTATGGATATGCTCTAAAGAGAACATATTAACGTAGTTATCCGCAATCATCATTGCATTGGCCCCCGGCATAGTTGCTTTATACAATGTTGCAAAGGAAATGGTATTTGCTCCACTGAACCATTTTTTCAAATCTGATTTAAAATGAATGGTTGGATTTGTGGATGCAGAAACATTTGCTGTCATAGAACCAAAACTGACATTTGTTGTTCTGATAGAATTGTTTGGGTCTTTAAAACCGCCAATGTGAAAAGTTAAAGCATTTCCAACATCAGGAGATTGTGGTGAAGTACCTTCCATTTTAGCAAAGATGTAGCCCGAATTCCATGTCCAGAACATATTTAAAGATTGGGCTAAATCCCCTTCCTGAGCACCGGAAACATTTCTCAATGAATCAACCCCAATCATAAATTGCACAGATTTGTAATTTGCAAATGGAATATTACTTACAGTGAATTTGTTCTTGTTTGTTGTGGCATGATCAACCAAAAAATAGCCATTACTTACAGTGTAAGTGCTATTATCTGTTTTAGTTAAAACAATATTGCTTACATAATATTTGAAAATACTCACATTAAAAGAATCGTTATTTGCATTCTTATAATATTTAGTATTAAAAACCAAATCCATTGTATCAACTTTGGCATCAAATTCGAACGTTATAGAACCTGTTGTAGGCGCGGGTGTAGTTGGGGCTGGAGTTGGTTCCGGGTCTTTTGGGTCTTTTTTACATGACACCATGGTCATGATAGCTAATGCTACGATTAAAATCTTTTTCATAATATATTTTTATTTATTGATAATTCTATAGTACAATTTAGCTCATTTTACCATGAGAAAAAAGTACAAATGTTACACAATTGTTGTGTAATCAATTTTCAGGAAATAAAAAGCATTAACAGGGTGGATGCTCTATGGCAGTAATAAAACCCGCTGTTGTTCGAATATCAAGCATTTTAAAATTAGCTTGAATCTCTTTAATGTCTCTCGTAAACCGGAACAACTCCCTATAAGTGATCGATAAAACCTCCTCCGTTTTTTCCTTTTTGGTTTCAGGTGTTGTGGGACTCCGGTCTTCCTTTTCCTCTATTTCGTTTAATTCCTTTGTCAAATGACAAGAACCTTCACAACATGATTCAGGCTCATCTTTATTCTCACAAAGGTTCTCGGCAATGTACTCCTTATTAATTTGGAAATCTACTAAAACGTATACTCGATTCCCTAATTGAAACAGAAAAGAGAATAAAACAGAGTATACAATAAGAAAACGCATTACAATTTCTCTAACGCAAATTTAAGTCTTTTTAATGATTTTTCCTTTCCAAGCAATTCAAGAATATCAAACAACTGTGGACCACCGGCTACACCGGTAACTAAAACACGCATTAACTGCATATCCAGTTTACCTAGTTCTTCTGCAGCTTTATTAAAAGCTTCCTGAATATTGGCAGCTTTCCAATCTGATACGACATTTAATTTATCCGGCAGTTGAGAAAACAAATTCTTTATCTCGGGATTCCACTTTTTCTGAATAACCTTTTCATCAAAAGAAGTTGGTTCTTCTATGAGGAAAGAACCGTGTTGCCAAAATTCATGAACGAACTGGGCTTTTTCTTTCACTAACCGACAATAAGTTTTTACAAACTCTCGGTCCAAGCTGTATCCTTTTTCTTTTAATGTTGGTTCAAACAAATCTGCTAACTCATCATCTGATTTCATTCTCAGATATTGCTGGTTAAACCATTTTGCCTTTTCAGGATCGAACTTGGCACCGCTTTTATTTACACGTTCAAATTCGAAAATTGCGGCAATCTCATCTACAGAAAATAATTCCTGATTATTACCGGGATTCCATCCTAACAAAGCCAAAATATTAACGAATGCCTCAGGAAAATATCCTGCTTCTCTGTAACCAATAAAAGGTTCCTTTTCTCTCGGGTCTTTCCAACTTAACGGAAATACCGGAAATCTCGATTCACGCTTAGAGATTTTTCCATTCCCATCAGGATTTAAAATTAAAGGTAAATGCGCCAATTTTGGCATTTCACTTTCTAATCCTAAATACTGGTATATCAATATATGCGCCGGGGCACTTGGTAACCACTCCTCTCCCCTAACAGCATGAGAAATTTTCATCTCAATATCATCCACAATATGTGCCAGATGATAGGTTGGCATACCGTCGCTCTTTAACAACACTTTGTCATCCACTTGATTGCTGTTAACCACAACCCATCCACGAATGATATCATTGAAACGAATTTCCTCATTGCGTGGTACCTTTAAACGAACAACATGTGGAACGCCATCTGCCAAAAGTTTAGTTACTTCTTCCTGACTCAATGTTAAACTGTTTCTCATATTCTGACGAGTAACAGCATTATACTGAGGCGCCACAACCTTAGCTGCCTCCAAACGCTTACGCATTTCATCTAATTCTTCTGAAGTATCAAAAGCATAATACGCATGTCCGCTTTCAATTAATTTGTCTGCGTACTTTTTATAAATACCGGTTCCTTTTCGCTCACTTTGACGGTAAGGACCATAAGGACCATCACCAAAACCTACGCCTTCGTTGGGTGCAATACCACACCATTTTAGCGCTTCAATAATATATTCTTCAGCACCTTCTACAAAACGGGTTTGATCGGTATCTTCAATGCGAAGAATAAAATCACCGCCATGTCTTTTGGCAAACAGATAATTAAATAAAGCAGTACGCACCCCTCCCATGTGTAAACCACCGGTAGGACTAGGTGCAAAACGAACGCGGACTCTTTTTTCCATGGGCGCAAAGATAATAGGAAAAATGGTAAGAAACAGGGAAAAGTCTACTTATTAGTCTTGCCTGCTAGCTTAGTTAAAGCAGCATCATTAGGCTCCCAAAGCTCTACCTTGTTACTGTCTAAATCAATAAAATGGATGAATTTACCGTAATCAAATTCCTGAATATTATCTACAAATATTACTCCGGCGCTGCGTAAGTTTCTAATCATGCCTTCAATATTATTGACGCGGTAATTAATCATTAAATTAGATTTGGTAGGATAAAAATCTCCTGCGCCTTTTTGTGCCGGTCCCCAACGCAGATAATTGATTTGTTCTTTGTTATTGGCATTTCTGAATTCAAATACAGCACCCCATTCATCAATACTAAGGTTTAAATGTTTGTTATACCATTCCCTGGTTTTAAAGGGATTTTCAGTTTCGTAGAAAATACCGCCAATTCCGGTAATGCGAGGAGTGGTATCATTATCTGTAATGGATTCTGTAACTACAGAATCAACCTGAGGAACAGCTTCTGCTGCTGATTCTTGGTTAGTTTTAACTTCTGCTGAGCTGCAAGCTGACAATACAAACGCAGTTAGAACAGAAATAACAAATACTTTCATAATAATAAATTTACCTGAGACTAAAGATATAAATTCATTGTCTTCACCCAAAATTTTTATAAATTAGTAGGTATGAGAAGAGGAAAAATTGTATTTACCATTGGCTTGATTTTATTGGGCATTATTTTAAGCGATTGCCAGTACCGCCGCGATTGCGGAGGACGCAGAAAGAAAAAGATTAAAACCAATATGGGTGGGTATATGTGAATTAAAACATATAATGTAAGTGTAACATAAGTTTCATTGCTGGTCTACACAAATTCCCAACTTAGTACTTCTTAAAGGATTTAAATTCCTGTATTACAAACTAAAAAACACACAACTATGGCAAAAATAAATGCAATTGGATTAGATGCAAAACTATCCGAAAAACTAGCAGTTAAACTTAATGAGCTCTTAGCTAATTATTCTATCTTTTATCAAAACGTTAGAGGTTACCATTGGAACATCAAAGGGGAAAAGTTTTTTGAGCTTCACGTTAAATTCGAAGAGTTATACAATGATTTATTATTAAAAATTGATGAAATAGCGGAACGTATTTTAACATTGGGACATTCTCCTAATCATAAATACTCAGATTATAAGAAGGTTTCCAAGATTATTGAGAGCTCTCAGGTTTCAGACGGACAAAAAGCAGTTGCGGATATTCTGGAGTCTTTTAAAACAGTAATTTCTTTACAACGTAAATTAATGACACTTTCAGGTGAAGCAAATGATGAAGGTACCAGCGCTTTAATGAGCGATTATATACGTGCGCAAGAAAAATTGGTTTGGATGTATTCTGCTTTTTTAAAAAAATAATTTATGGATAAAGAAAATATTACAAAAGAATACAGCAATGGAGAAGTAACCATTGTGTGGCAATCAGGTAAATGTCAACATGCAGCTGAGTGCGTCAAAAATCTTTCTAAGGTTTTTAAACCGAAGGAGAGTCCCTGGATTCAAATTGAGAATGGTACAACGCAGGAAATTGTTGATACTGTAGCAAAATGCCCTTCCGGTGCGCTGAGCATTAAGCCGTAATTCGTGTGCTAATAAATAAAAGTTAGATTGTATCAAACGCAAGCGTTCTCGCAATGACTTGTGGTTGTTTACGGACACTTCGACAGGCTCAGTGTCCGGATTACTCCAAGTGGCAATTTATTTATACCTAAAAATCAACCTTCACATAAAGCAGCGGCAAGAAACCTAACTGATAGTTCTTAATCAAAGGATCTTTAGTTAAATCTGCCGGATCCGGAGCGTAGCTTAGTGCTAATACATTTTTAGTAGACAGAATATTCAAAATGTCCAATGCAATTTCCGTTGATACTTTCTTGCCGTTTATTTTATAAGTAACCCTCAAGTCCAAACGGTTATATGGATCAAATTGCAGACTATTAATGGAATCATTAATTGGTACGATGTCCATTATCTTGTTGCTGGCTGCCACATTAACAGGAGAGTATCTTCTACCACCTCCGTAAGTAAACTTAGTACCAAAGCTAATGCTGTTCTTTTTCTCTTTGCCTAATTTTAATTCATATCCGGCCAATAAATTCATCAAATAATTTCCGTTGTAATCTGTATTATTTAATTTGCCATCGCTGCCTGTGTATTTGCTGTCAAATAAACTGCCGCTATACAACAAGAAGAAATTATTGTGGAACAACTTCTCCAATGTGAATTCCAAACCGTAATTATATCCTGTCCCGTTATTAACCATTGTGTACATCGGATAGAATCTGGTAAACGTTGCGCCTCTATTAATCAATGAAACACCTGATGGCATTACATAAACCGGTATATCCCACAAATTTTGATAAAATATCTCTGTTTTAATACGCAAATATTTTGAAGGAAATACATCATATCCTAAAACAAAATGCTGACTTCTGGAAAATCCTAAATCTTTATTCGTTGGGTTTCTCTGCAAGTTTGCTATCAGTACGCCATTATTAACGATACTGTCCGGTAAGGCATAATAGATGTAAGTTGGTTGCAATTGACTATGTAATCCGTATGAGAAACTCAAGGATTGATTTGCAGTCATGTCATACCTAATACTTGCTCTTGGCTCTACCGCCCAGGAATTGTTTAAAGTAAACAATTGAGAATAAACACCTGCATTTAAAGTCAACTTGTCATTGAACTTATGTACATATGCAAAGTAAGGCTGTAATAACCAGAAACTTGTTTTAACTTCTTCTCTGTTTTTAAATGGCTTGTTTTGAATACTAGTAGGTACTGTATCAAACAAACCGTTGATTTTAATTTTATCGTAGAAGTCAATCGTAATTAAATTGGCCAGGAATCCGGTTTTAAAGCTGTTCTTGGCATTTATTTTATGCTTTACATACCAAGATAGTGTTGCCTTATATTCATTGAAATTGTAATCCAAAATCAAAGGCAAGGTATCTTTCGGTTTAAAGTCCTGTCTTCTTACAACTTGGTAATGCTTGGAGTTTATTCCCTGTCCACTATAAGCCAAAGTTGTTTTCATCAAGGTCTTCGAATTAAAAGCATACGTGTGTCCTAAAATACCTACACCCATATTGGTTCTGAAATATTGGTCACGGTTCTG
>JBFWYJ010000170.1:0-6966 GCA_050186555.1 Bacteroidia bacterium | reverse complement strand
AAATGAAAAACTGCGATGACCATTAATAACTCCGTCAACCAACATCTCCAAAACTTCAATGTTGATTAATACAAAACCAACGTAAACTAAAATATGCATGAATCCGGAAAGAGGTCTTGTTACCATTTTGCTTTGTCCCAAAGCAACACGTATCATTGTTTTCCACCGTTCAGCTTTATTATCAGAGATTTCTAGGTCTTTACCAATAAAAATATTACGACGAATTTTTCTTGCGTTGTAAATAAAAAAAACGATGCTTCCAATCAGTAATACACAAAATAGTACGGAGCTGATCATACGGTATTAATCTTTAGGTTTATTCTTGTCTTTCCTTCCAAAAACAGAGAAGTGAATGTATCTCTCAGGATTATATCTTAAGTCTTTAAGTAATTTATCCAAATCGGTTGAAGATTTATTCAAGTTATTGTAAAGTGAATCGTTTTTAGCCAATTTACCCAACGTCCCTTGTCCACTGTTAATACCGCTAAGCAATTTGTTTAATTCTTTTAGAGATTTATCTGCATTATTAACCGCACTTTTTAGTTCGGCTTTTGCTAAACTATCGCTGATTGAATTTAAATTCCCAATGATATTGTCAATTCTTTTACCGTTACTCTCCAAATTTTGCGTAATGCTGTTCATATTAGAAAGTATTGAAGAGATTTTAGCTTTTTCACTTCCAACCATATCATCCAATTTGTAGGCAGTTTGTTCCAAAGCTAAAATAGCTTTACGCACACTTTCAAAGGATTTGTCCAAATTTTCTCTTGTTTTCGTGTTTAATACAGAATTGACTACCACCATAACGGAGTCGATGCTGCTGATAAGATTCTCTGCTTTAGCCTGTAGCGGAGCAATTCTTTTATCCACAGAAGCTTTTAAACTTTCTTCTGTTTCAGAGATAATTGTATCTCCACTACTAACAAATTCATTACTATCACTATAAACCAATTCAACAGCTTTAGAGCCCAATAAATCAGAACTGATAGCTTTAGCTACTGTTCCCTTTGGTATTTTAACGTCTTCAGTGAGTAAGAATTTAACTAAAACAACGTATTCTCCATTGCGCTTAATTAATTCAATCTTGTTTACTTGCCCTATCTTATAACCATTAACCAACAATGGATTTGCCGGGATTAAACCGTCAATTTTCGGATAAATGGTGTAAAGAATATACTTCTGTGAAAACAAATTTGTGCCTTTGAGGAAGTTTACTCCCCAAATAAAAGCAGCAACGGCGAAAATCACCACAATTCCTATTTTTAATTCTTTGCTAATTTTCACAGAAATGGAGTATTTTTAAAAACCTAAATATAATTATTTTTTACTGAAGCATTGGATAATATTTATGCAGAAATTAAAGAATGAAGAGTTGAAAAGAATGAGCGTTGAAGAGTTTAAAAACGCTGATAAAACCGATATTGTTATTGTGTTGGATAACATTCGAAGTATGCATAATGTTGGCTCGATATTTCGTACTGCTGATGCTTTTCGTATAAAAAAGATTCTTTTATGTGGAGTTACAGCTTGTCCGCCATCCAAAGAAATTGAAAAAACTGCTTTAGGAGCAACTGAAACAGTAGAATGGGAGTACTTCAAAAATACTGTAGATGCTTTATGTGAACTTAAAGCATTGAAGTACAAAGTACATGCCATAGAGCAAGTTAAAGAACGGGTTTGGTTGCAAAATGCTTACATATCTGATAAATCGCCTAAAGCGTTCGTTTTTGGCAATGAAGTATATGGTGTTTCTGATGATTGTTTGAAATTCTGTGATACTGTTGTTGAAATTCCACAACTTGGCAGTAAACATTCTTTTAATGTGGCTGTAAGTGCAGGAATCATTCTTTGGGAGGCGCTAAGAAGCAGTTTTAAGTAAATTTTTCATCAACATTTTCCGGTTAACAACATTTATTCTAATCAAAATTAGTAGGTAACGATGTTTTTAACTTTATCGGTTGATGGCCAAGGAAAAGAAAAATAAGTTCCGGGAGACTCCTATATTGGAGTCAACATTTGTAGAAGAACCGGAAAACAGTGATGTAGAAGAGAAATTGGTTGTTAAGGAGAAAAAACAAAAAAAACGAACTAAGAAACAGGAAACCAGTGATCAAGAAAATAATGAATCATCAATTTCCGCCCTTAAATCCAGATTACATAGTATAAAAAATTTATTGCAGTTAGAGCAAACTCAAAAACTCTTTGGATTGATTTTGGTTTTGCTGGCAGTTTTTTTATTTATGTCTGTTATTTCTTATTTCTTTACCGGAGAGATTGATCATGATAAAGTAACTTTACCTTATTCCGATTTCTTTAGCACTGAAGTTAAAGTGTCTAATTGGTTGGGAAAATTCGGAGCCTTATCGGCATTCTTACTTGTGTATAAAGGGTTTGGAATTGCTTCTGTTTTATTTATCCCGGTTTTGTTATTGATTGGTGTCGAAAGAATTTTACAAAAGAAAATCATCAAGTATAAATCCTTTTATGCGAAATGGTTGTTTTTGCTTGTTTGGAGCTCTTTACTGTTGTCGTACTTGTTTTATGAGAAAAATAATGCAATAGGCGGGAGCTATGGATACTATATTAATGATAGCATTTCAAATTTTATTGGCAGAACGGGATTGATTATTTTACTAGGATTTTCGCTTGTTGGCTTTTTGGTATTAGTATTTAATATACAATTTGACAAGCTTTTTTCTGATATACAGAAAGGTATTGATGAAGACGCAGAAGAACCCACTTCCGAAGTAGAAGTTGAAACACCAATTGTTCAGGAAGATGATGTTGTTGCGGAAAGCACAAACGTGGAATCATCACAAGAAAAACTGGAGTTAAACATACTAGAAGAGATAAAAGAGGAAGAGCAGGTAGAAGCAGTGAATGACATTTTGCTCAATACAGAAGCTGAAACCATTCCGGAAATGAAAGATCAGGAAGGTGAAGCAGATTTTGAAATAAAGAAAAACTTAGAGCCTGATGCTATCGAAGAGTATAATAAGGCTGAAGCATTGGTTGAAGAGTTTGGTGAATATGATCCTACTTTAGATCTGGGTTCTTATAAATTTCCTGGATTTGATTTATTGAACGATTATGGTAGCGGACAAAGCAAGGTAAATCAGGAAGAATTAGTTGCCAATAAAGATAGAATTATTGTTACACTAAAGAATTACGGTATAGAAATCGAGAAAATAATGGCTACCGTAGGTCCAACTGTAACATTGTATGAAATAGTACCTGCAGCCGGTGTGAGAATTTCCAAGATTAAGAATCTCGAAGATGATATTGCTTTAAGTTTAGCTGCTTTAGGTATACGTATCATTGCACCAATTCCGGGTAAAGGAACAATTGGTATTGAAGTACCAAATCAAACGCCTGAAATGGTACCAATGAAAAATATTCTGGCTTCAGAGAAATTTAATAATACAGATTTTGAATTGCCAATTGCATTAGGTAAAACCATTAGTAATGAAATATTTATAGCAGACTTAACTAAAATGCCACATATGTTGATGGCCGGGGCAACCGGACAAGGTAAATCTGTTGGGTTGAATGCTATCCTGGTTTCATTACTTTACAAAAAGCATCCGGCACAAATAAAGTTTGTGCTGGTTGATCCAAAAAAAGTGGAGTTAACACTATTCAATAAAATTGAACGTCATTTCCTTGCAAAGCTGCCTAACTCTGAAGACGCTATAATTACAGACAATACTAAAGTTATTCATACCTTAAATTCACTATGTATTGAGATGGATAATCGTTACGCATTATTACAAGATGCGCAGGTAAGAAATATTAAAGAGTATAACACAAAGTTTAAGAATAGAAGACTAAACCCAGAACATGGTCACAAATATCTACCTTATATCGTTTTGGTAGTAGACGAGTTTGCTGATTTAATTATGACTGCGGGTAAAGAAGTTGAGACTCCTATCGCCAGATTGGCGCAGTTGGCACGTGCAGTCGGAATACACTTGATAATAGCAACACAAAGACCTTCAGTAAATATCATTACAGGAACTATCAAGGCAAATTTCCCTGCAAGGATTGCATTCAGGGTAACCAGTAAGATTGATTCGCGTACAATTTTGGATACAGGAGGAGCAGAGCAATTAATCGGTAGAGGTGATATGTTGTTAAGTACGGGGAATGACTTAATTAGAATTCAATGTGCTTTTGTAGATACACCAGAAGTAGAAAAAATAACTGAATTTATAGGAGGGCAAAGAGCATTCCCAACTGCATTTATGCTACCTGAGTATGTTGGCGAAGATGAAAGTGGTATTGGCGAAGTTGATTTAAGCGAAAGAGACAAAATGTTTGACGATGCGGCAAAATTGGTTGTGCAGTTTCAACAAGGCAGCGCTTCGTTTTTGCAAAGAAAATTGAAGTTAGGTTATAATAGAGCAGGTAGGATAGTTGACCAGTTGGAAGCAGCCGGAGTAATTGGCCCTTTTGAAGGTTCGAAAGCCAGAGAAGTTCTTATAAAGGATATGACCCAATTGGATGAAATTTTAGAAAAATTAAGAAATTAAACATATTTTAAAGACACTTTAAAATTTAACTTCTAACTTTGGCATCTTATTTGGATGTTTTAAGGAAAACAAAAGACCATGAAACAAATTTTTACAGTTCTAAGTTTGATTTTTATCGCTAATGTCGGCTTTGCCCAAGATCAGGATCCGAAAGCAAAGGCGATATTGGACAAATTAAGCAAAACAACGAAGACATATAAGGCAATTAGCGCTGATTTCGCGCTTTCAATGTATAACAAGGCAAATAAGTTAACAGATAAGCAAAATGGTAAGATTGCAGTAAAGGGCGACATGTTTCGTTTGGAAATTCCTGGAAATGTAATCGTGTGCAATGGTAAAACACTTTGGAACCATAACAAAGATGCAAAAGAAGTAACAATCAAGGATTTTGATGCGTCTAATGAAGACCAGATTAATCCGAGTAAGATTTTTACCATATATGAAAACGGTTTCAAGTACAAATATGAAAAAGAGGAAAAGGTTGGTGCTAATTTATGTCAGGTAATCAACCTTTACCCTTCAGAAGGTCAGAATAAGAAGAAGTATCATACATTAAAACTCTATATCATTAAAAGCAAGAACCAAGTTACGCGAATGAAAATAATTAATAAGGATGGCACTTATTCTGTCTACGATATCAAGAATTTTAAACCGAATCCGCCATTAACAGATGATTCCTTCAATTTTGACACTAAAGGGTTCAAGGCAGACGAGATAATTGACGAAAGAGACTAATTTTTACATTTTTTTCTTTATTTCAGAATAAATTTATATACTTGTGGAGTAATTCAGTGGTTAGCTAATCCGCAAACCATTCAATCCACAAAGTAAAATTTATACATCTTTCATATATCAAATTTCCTATAAATAAATATATCTTATGTTTGAAGTAATTGATTTATCCGGGCGTGCTTTGCCTGAATTAAAGAAGATTGCAAAAGAATTTAGTATTGACGCCAAAGGCATGTCAAAACCTGATTTAGTAATGGCAATTATAGAGGCGCAAGCCGCAGACTCTAAACTTGCTTCTGAAGTTGTTGAAAAATTTAAGCAAGAAGGCAAGGTTCAGCCTAAGAAGAAGAAAAGTAAATCAGAAGCTGATGAAGAACCTGAGGTTATTGTAGATGAGATAAAGGATGATAAACCAGCTGAGAAAGAAAGCGAAGCGTTATCTGGAACACACAGTAACCCTGAAAATGAGAAAAATGCGACAGAGAAAGAACCGGTAGAAGAACATAAGAAGCCTGAAAAGGTGCATTACAATTTTGATAATATTGTTTTTGCAACAGGTGTTCTGGAAATTATGCCTGATGGATACGGTTTCTTGAGAAG
This sequence comes from Bacteroidia bacterium, assembly GCA_050186555.1. Lineage (GTDB taxonomy): Bacteria > Bacteroidota > Bacteroidia > B-17B0 > Aurantibacillaceae > Aurantibacillus. The sequence goes on along the minus strand of JBFWYJ010000170.1, from coordinate 1,102 downwards.
CGCTGATTATAACTATCATAATTCACCTGATGACGTATATGTGTCGCAATCTCAAATTAAGTTATTTGGATTAAGAACGGGAGATGTTGTTACCGGCGGAGTTCGGCCCCCAAGAGAAGGAGAGAAATATTTTCCATTAATTAAAGTGGAAAAGATTAACGGAAGGGAACCCTCTTATGTTAGAGACCGTGTCATGTTTGAATATTTGACACCATTGTTTCCATTTGAGAAGTTGAAATTGACAGGACATCCAAAAGAAAATATTTCTCATCGAGTAATCGATATGTTTGCGCCAATTGGAAAAGGTCAGCGTGGGTTAATTGTTGCCCAACCAAAAACCGGTAAAACAGTATTATTGAAAGACATTGCAAATGCTATTGCATACAATCATCCGGAAGTTTATTTAATCATTTTATTAATTGACGAAAGACCGGAAGAGGTAACAGACATGGCTCGTTCAGTAAATGCGGAAGTTGTTTCTTCAACGTTTGACGAACCTGCAGAAAAGCATGTTAAGCTAGCCAATATTGTGTTAGAAAAATCTAAGAGAATGGTTGAATGTGGTCATGATGTTGTCATACTTTTAGATAGTATTACCAGAATGGCCAGAGCATACAATACCGTCTCTCCGGCCAGTGGAAAGGTTTTGACAGGTGGAGTTGATGCAAACGCACTTCACAAACCAAAAAGATTTTTTGGTGCTGCAAGAAAGATTGAAAATGGCGGTTCTTTGACTATCATTGCTACTGCCTTAACAGAAACTGGCAGTAAAATGGATGAGGTTATCTTTGAGGAGTTTAAAGGTACAGGTAATATGGAACTGCAGTTAGATAGAAAATTATCTAACAGGAGAATCTTCCCTGCTATAGATTTAATAGCTTCTTCTACAAGAAGAGATGATTTGTTAATGGAAAAAGATGTACTCAATAGAATTTGGATTCTAAGAAAACATTTAGGCGACATGAATCCTCAGGAAGCAATGGAATTCTTATTGGACAGATTAAGAAGAACGCAAACCAACGAAGAATTTTTAATTAGTATGAACAGTTAATCAATGAAAAGATCTGTTTTGATTGGGGTTATTTACTCAGTACTGGTTATC
>JBFWYJ010000169.1:0-6988 GCA_050186555.1 Bacteroidia bacterium | reverse complement strand
GATTTTTATTTTTTGTTTCATGTTATGCAGCTTTATTTTGTTGTTGACTTTTTAATAATCCTTGTTTCTTCAATGCTTCGTATCTGTACCTCCAATCACTTTTCTTTACCGCTTCATTTTTACCGGAGATGAATTGTTGCGCTTTTTCTTGATGCGGTTTCTCTTCAATAAAATCTATTTCGGAAAATTTTATTTCAGTTGTGTGACGCATTAATTGATGCCTAATGCAAATCAGATGCGCTTTTCTTTCCTTTATTAATTTGAAAGCAAGCATTTTTAAATGTCTCTTTTCTTCTATCGTTTTATTTAGTCCGAGAAAGAGTTCAATAATTAATTCCTTAAAAGAATAATCATTTGGAAGCTTGTTAAAAGTTGCACTTGTAACCAATCGCTTAAATGCATCCGTTACACAAAGCAAGGTGTGCTGGTCTATCCGGCTATAGTTACTAAGCTTTATTAATCCTTCGGCTAAACATCTAAAGCGAGTGTTTACCCAAACAATACGTTTTGCATCTTCGTATTCCCAATAATCAAAAGGCTCTTTTATTTTAATACCTCCGGAATTTTGCTCGTATTTTTTTTCAATTAAACTAATGAGTTTACTGTTGATCCATTTATAACGTGGTTCATTTTCTTCTTGCTGTTCTTTCTCAATATTTAAAGAACTTTTAATTGGTTCAACTTTCTGAGTATCCTTTTCAATCTCTCTTACATTATTTGATTCTGCTATTTCGGTTTCTTCTTCTTCTTCTTCTTCTGCATCCGCAAGCGGTACAAATTCAAATTCACTTCGCTCATCTTTATCGTATTTTACGTTAAGCTCTTCATTAGCGTATTTTACGGTATCTTTTTCCTTATCGTATTTTACGTTAACTTCATCAGTAGTAACAGGCTTTACGCTAACTACTGGCATTTTTAAACTTGGTTCTAATTCCGTTGTTCCCGAAAGCACCAAGCCATTTCTTTTAAAGTATGCCATTTGCTTACAGTTATCGCTACAATATTTTTTGCTCGACCGTATTGCCGTAAAATGCTCTCCACAATGTAAACAGGTGCTTTCCATTCTTTTTAAATTCTAATTAGTTTAAAATTCGTTTTCATCATCTTCTTCATCCAACATCAAAACTGTATCGCCAAGCAAACCTTTCATGTATTCGCTGTAATCAGTTAATATGCCTTCCATGTTTTCCTTTGCTTCTCTACTCTTAATAGAGTTTAAATCAAAATTCACATTTAGCAATACAATGTTTTGTCGCTCCTGAATTCCAATAATTTGATGCTTGATATTGTTACCAAACAAAATGCGTAAAATATCCATGAGCAAATCTTCCGGTACTTTATAGCGTTTTAAAATCAATTTATTTTCCATTTGTTTAGTTTTATAAATAAGCGGTTTCATATGTTTTCTTTTTCTCCGGTTGCGTTATTGGTAAAACGTCTCTGATTGCATTCATCCCGATTCCTAAATGGGGATTCTCCGTTTCTGTTTCCGATAACACTTTTATCTTCTTGTATTTCTTCTTTACTTTTTCAAGATCCTCCTCAAGCTCCGTGTAGTCTTCTTTTAGCTTAAGGTTTTCTGCTTTCAGTTTTTCGATTTCCTCCTTTTGTCCTTTTAATTTTATAAAGGCATAGATCAATAAACCGACACCAACCAATAGTGTAATAGGACTTAATACAAGTTTTAAAACAGATCCCATTAATTTATTGTCTCCGGCAATGGTATCTGCTGCTTTTTCCCAAGCACCTTTTTCGGCATCTGTTCCTGATAAAGTTTTTTCGGTCTTGTTTCCGTTTTGTTTTTGTTCTGTTTTTTCTCCTTTCGTTTCTTTCATGGCTATTGTATTTTACGTTTAAAAATTCAAAGGTCGTTTACTGTATTTTACTGTTTGCCGATTCCCGAACGTATTGAACCTTATTGGTTCTTATTGAACGGTATTGGCGTTTATCGTTTACAAAAACAAAGATGCAACAAGTGTATTTTACGCTTTCCGCATTTTTGACGTTCATTGCAATCTTTTTCGTTTGTTTTATAATCTTTTCTAAAGTTTTTCGATTTTAGCGTAAAGTAACGGCAGGGGTTTAACTCGCTTTACCGATTTGGGCGGAAACTGCCGAGAAGTGCTTTCAAATGCTATATAAAGATGTTTAGGTACTTGAATCGGAAACTTTTGTCTTGGTCAACAAAACCCTTAGTAAACACCTCTAAACCACTTATTTGTACCGTATTTTTAAAATCTGTATATTTGTTCCGTTGAAAAGAGCATTTTACATATTATTTTGTTTCTATTTTATTTCACTTGCTGTTGTGCCTTGTGGAGACAAGGATGATTGTAATGAAATAAAACACAATCAAACTTCTCAAAATACCGAAGATCATCAGGATGAAGTCTGTACTCCGTTTTGTGTATGTTCATGCTGTGCTACACATTTTGTGGTTAAACCTTTTCAAACCATACACACTCAAATAGCAGAAATTAATTCCATTTACACGGTTAATCCTGAATCGGAAATTTCCTCTGCGGTTATTGCCATTTGGCAACCCCCAAAACTTGCTTAATTTTTTCTTCAGTAATTACTGATTCTGTGTAGGAAATCCCTGCACTATTCTCATTTTATGTATTAACCAAATAAATAAGGTTTAGCGTCTTATTTATATTATCAATTATAAACTATGTTAGATAAAGTCATACACTTTTCTATAAAAAACAAAATGATAATAGGCCTGCTTACGTTTGCGCTTATCATTTGGGGAAGTTACTCAGTAACTAAACTCCCGATAGATGCTGTACCTGATATTACAAATAATCAAGTACAGGTTATTACCGTGTCGCCATCATTGGCAGCAGAAGATATTGAAAGATTGGTAACCTTTCCGGTGGAACAAACAATGGCAAACATTCCGGGCATTGAGGAAGTGCGTTCATTTTCACGCTTTGGCTTATCCGTTGTAACAATTGTATTTAAAGATGATATCGATGTATATTGGGCTCGTCAGCAGGTTAACGAACGCCTCAATGAAGCCAAAACTATTATTCCGCAAGGAGTTGGTATTCCTGAATTAGCCCCTGTTACCACAGGCTTGGGCGAAATTTACCAGTATGTTATTCATACCAAAAAGGGATATGAAAAAATATATACTCCAATGGAATTACGAACCATTCAGGATTGGATTGTTCGCAGACAATTGTTGGGAACAGAAGGCGTAGCAGATGTAAGTAGCTTTGGTGGTTATTTAAAGCAATACGAAATAGCTTTAAATCCTGATAAACTGCGAAGCATGAATATCAGCATCAATGATGTATTTACAGCTTTGCAAAAAAACAATCAAAATACCGGAGGTGCTTATATTGATAAAAAACCAAACGCTTATTTTATAAGAAGTGAAGGTTTAATAGGCACGAAAGAAGACATCGAAAAAATTGTTGTAAAAGTAAACCCGAACGGAATTCCGGTATTAATACGCAATGTAGCGAGCGTAGATTTTGGTCATGCCACACGTTATGGTGCAATGACACGCAATGATGAAGGCGAAGTGGTTGGTGCTATTGTTATGATGCTGAAAGGTGCAAATTCATCGGAAGTAATTTCCAATGTAAAAGAGCGCATAGCACAAATAGAAAAAAATCTTCCTGAAGGTGTTGTGATAGAACCTTTCCTCGATAGAACAAAATTAGTAAACAACGCCATTGGTACAGTAACTAAAAACCTTGCTGAAGGAGCGTTAATTGTTATTTTCGTTTTGGTATTGTTACTCGGAAATTTTAGAGCAGGATTAATTGTTGCTTCTGTAATTCCATTAGCTATGTTATTTGCCATAGCATTAATGAACTTATTTGGTGTGTCGGGCAATTTAATGAGTTTGGGTGCAATTGATTTCGGATTAATTGTGGATGGTGCTGTAATCATAGTAGAAGCCACACTACATCACCTAACTGGTAGAACGCTGTTACAAAAATTTGGTGGCAGAAAATTAAGTCAAGATGAAATGAATCTTGAAGTTTATGAGTCTGCCTCTAAAATAAGAAGTTCAGCAGCATTTGGTGAAATCATAATTTTAATTGTGTATTTACCAATTCTTGCATTGGTTGGTATTGAAGGTAAAATGTTTAAGCCGATGGCTCAAACGGTTTCCTTTGCCATTCTTGGTGCGTTTATTCTTTCTTTAACTTATGTACCAATGGCAGCTGCTTTGTTTTTAAATAAAAACACAGTTCATAAAAGAAACATCTCTGACCGCATTATGGATTTCTTTCAGAAAATTTATAAGCCGATGATACACGTAGCATTAAAGCGAAAAGTAGCTGTTTTAATTACAGCCGTGGTGATGTTTGTTTTTAGCATTGTAGTATTTATAAACATGGGCGGTGAGTTTATACCAACATTAGATGAAGGCGATTTCGCAGTAGAAACAAGGGTGTTACAGGGTAGTTCTATTTCACAAACTATTGAAGCTTCATTAAGAGCAGCAAAAATATTAAAGGCTAATTTTCCTGAAGTAAAAGAAGTAATTGGAAAAATTGGTTCGGGCGAGATACCAACTGATCCTATGCCTGTTGAAGCTTGTGACTTAATGGTAATCTTAAAAGATAAATCGGAATGGACAAGTGCCGAAACGAGGGATGAATTAGCCGAGAAAATGGCAGAAGCGTTGGAGGATATTCCGGGTGTTACTTTTGGATTTCAACAACCAATACAAATGCGATTTAATGAATTAATGACTGGCGCAAAGCAGGATGTTGTTGTAAAAGTATATGGCGAAGATTTAAATGCGCTGACTGATTATGCAACTAAACTTGGTAAAATTGCAGCTACTATTGATGGCGCACAAGACATCTATGTTGAACAGGTGACCGGACAATCGCAAATAGTAGTAAAATTCGATAGAGATAAAATTGCACAATTTGGTTTAAATATAGAAGATGTAAACCAAGTTATAAAAGCAGGATTTGCAGGAGAGTCTGCCGGATATGTTTATGAAGGAGAAAAACGATTTGATATGGTTGTTCGTTTGGAAAAAGAAACCCGTCAGAGTTTAGACGATATTAAAGGCTTGTTTGTTACCGCACCAAACGGAAATCAAGTTCCCGTTTCACAATTAGCAGAAATTGAATTTAAGATTAGTCCAAACCAAATACAACGTGATGATGCCAAACGTAGAATTACCGTTGGATTTAATGTAAGGGGAAAGGATATAGAAAGTGTTGTAAAAGAAATGCAAGACAGAGTAAACAAAGAAGTAAAGTTTAGCGCAGGCTATTATCCAACTTACGGTGGCACATTTAAAAATTTAATTGAGGCTCGTCAGCGTTTATCAATTGCGGTTCCGGTAGCATTACTTTTAATATTTATGTTACTGTTCTTCACCTTTCATTCCTTCAAACAAAGTATTCTCATTTTTACAGCCATTCCACTTTCTGCAATTGGAGGCGTATTTGCACTTTGGTTAAGAGATATGCCATTCAGTATTTCGGCAGGGGTTGGTTTTATTGCCTTGTTTGGAGTAGCTGTATTGAATGGAATAGTTTTGATAGCAGAGTTTAACAGATTAAAAGAAGAAGGTATGACAGATATAAAAGAAATAATCCTGAAAGGAACATCTGTGCGATTGCGTCCTGTAATTATGACTGCATTAGTTGCCTCGTTGGGCTTTTTACCAATGGCATTATCGCACGGATCGGGTGCCGAAGTTCAGAAACCATTAGCAACAGTTGTAATTGGAGGTTTGCTAACTGCAACATTACTCACCTTGTTAGTATTACCTGTGTTGTATTGGTTCTTTGAGAAAATTGGCAAATCAAAATCAACCATTCAAGTAAATGCTTCAATTATTATTCTGTTAATGTTAGTACCATCATTAAGCAACGCTCAAACGAATAACGGAATTACTTTGCAACAAGCAATTGATGGAGCATTAAAGAACAATGCAGGTATTAAAGCCGGGAATTACGAAATTGATTATAGTAAAGCCTTAAAGAAAACATCAACAGACATTGGTAAAACTAATGTGTCGTTAATGTATGGGCAATACAACTCCATTAATACAGATAATAATATTTCAGTTTCACAAAGCATTCCCTTTCCAACGTTGTTCAGTAGCCAAAGTCAATTGAACAAAGCCAATATTAAGGGAAGTGAATTAAAATTGCAGTTAACTCAAAACGAATTAATAAATCAAGTAAAATCGATCTATTATTATTTAGAGTATCTGCAAGCTGAAAGAAATTTGTTGTTGAGTCAGGATAGTATCTTCACTTCTTTCTCTAATGCATCAATCAGTCGTTTTAAAGCAGGTGAAAATACACTACTTGAAAAAACTACTGCTGAAACACAATTGATGGAAATAAAAAATTTGTTGGCGCAAAATCAATCGAATGTTTTTATTTATCAATCACAGTTGCAAGCATTAATGAATAGTAAAGTGCCTGTGCAGATAGAACAAAAGACTATTACGAAAATAGAACTAAACCTGCCGTCAGATAGCACAGCGTATTCACAAAATCCTTATTTGCTTTATATGAAACAGCAAATTGAAATAAGCAATAAGCAGAAGAAAGTGGAGACTGCAAAGGTGCTACCTGAATTTACTTTAGGCTATTTCAATCAATCTTTAATAGGTTATCAAAATACAAATGGAACAGATACCTATTACGATGCTTCAAAGCGTTTTACAGGATTTCAGGTTGGAGTTTCAATTCCGCTATGGATTGTTCCACAAACCGCTAAAGTAAAAGCTGCCGGATTAAATCAAAAAGTAATGGAAAGCAATTTTGAACAATATCAAACGAATGTTCAAAATCAATATGCTCAATACTTGCAAGAATATATGCAGGATAAGAATACCTTGGAGTATTATGAAAAAAGTGCGCTTCCGAATGCCGAATTGATAATCAAACAGGCAGACAAAGGGTTTAAATACGGAGAGATTGGTTATGTGGAATATTTACAAAGCATTAGAACGGCTTTAACAATTAAGACAAACCATCTA
>JBFWYJ010000168.1:0-6997 GCA_050186555.1 Bacteroidia bacterium | reverse complement strand
TGAAGTAGGATTGGGATAAAACTCAAAATTAAAAACTTCAGTTGCTTGCTCAAATAAACCATTTGGCGGTGTATAGGTCACAACACTTTCTGTTACTGAATTATGTCCACCCATTGGACCTGTATTACCCGCCTGAACAACGCCATAATAGCTGTCAATCATTGTATAAGGAAACTGTGGATCCAAATTAGCATCCAGCGTAACAAAGTATGCATAGGTGCCACTTGGGTATTCAGGTGTAACACAAAATCTGCCATTTCTAAAATCAAGATCACCAGACCCCTGAACAAATTGATAATCTTCTATAAAAGCACCAACAGGATAAGTGGCATCAACGTTTGGGCCATTGGTTCTTGCAGCTGTTGTCGTTGGTGTATAACTGCTTCTCATTCTTTTTATTCCACCCGTTCCATTTGTATTTGCGTAAGCCCAGGCGCCATAAACCGGGTAACCATCAAATGCATATCCTATTATTGGAGAATGCTTTGAACTGTCTGTAATATTATATAAACATCTTGGGCTAACATGATGATGATACTCGCCATTTGGTGCAGGGTGCCCTAAACAATCATCAAAACTAATACCTTCCCAGAAATAGGCATTACGGTTCCAAATTCCTTGGTTATTATAAGACATGGCATCAGAAACATTAAAAATACTAACGCCGTTTGTCCAAACACCAATATGTCCTAATCCAATAGCTGTAGGTGTTCCGGTATTTTGCTGTGGATTACGTGTAATCTTATAAACGAAGTTTTGATTGGAAGGAGTATTTGGATTACTTTGCCATGGTCCTATAGAATAACTTGGTACGCAGCTGGCGCTAACATAAACATTACTGTTGGAATATTGAACTTGTTGGACATTAGTAACAATGCCACCATACCCTGTAGCGTTATTTACATTGATAATCCATGACGTAATTTCCGGCCCAACTTGAGCTAAACCTAAAAATGGAATTAAAATAATTGCTTGTAAAACTGCTTTCATAATTTATTGTTTAAGGGTGTTTAGGTGGTCTTGGTCCTCTTTGTTTTAACTGCTCTAAAATATGCGGTAAAATCTGTGATAGCTTTTGCTTTTGTTCTTCATTACAAATACTTCTCAAATCTTTAAAATGATTAAAAGTCAATTGCTCAATTTTGAATTGGTTTTCTGCAATTTTCTGCATAACAACAGAGGCATTTGAATCCGGTGATTCTTCTTGTAATAACTGAAATAGTTCATCTCTAAGTCCCCTACCCTCTTCATGTAATGTTTTCATGCCTTCCTGATGAATTTTTACAAACTCCATAAATTTCTTTCTCTGAACATCATCTAAACCCAATTCATTTTCTATAAACGACTTAGGGCCTTCCTGTCCATGATGCATTGGAGGCGGCAGCAATCTAACATGGTCATTATTTTTCCAAAAAGTAATTAATAATACTGCATTCAATATTATTAATATTCCCACGCTCCATTTTAATATTACCGTATTTCTATTCTCCATATTAATAATAATAACCTGTTTCTGTACTAATCTCTTTTATTTGTAGGCTTTCATCAGCTATCGGCTGAGAGGAGAATTTATTAATTCTAATTGTCGTATAAAAACTAGAAATAATCAAAATTGAAATTATCATTGCCAGTCCCCATCTGATAAATGGATTTCCATTTAAAACCGTCGAAACTTCATAGTTTCCAGTTTGTATCTTATTCAATATTTTATCATAAAGAAAAGGGGAAGGTTCTGCCTTCACCAAATGCTTGGCTTTGTCTTCAACATTATCAAATATGTCTCCTTTATCCATTTCCATTATATTAGACGTAAATAATTATAAAACCCCTCAAAACTTGTACTTTTTTTCAATTTCTTCTTTCAAAGTCTTTCTGGTTCTGGCAATCAGAGATTCGATGGCCTTTGGAGAAGTGTCAAAAATAGCTGCAATATCCTTTTGGGATTGGCCTTCAAAGTAAAATAACACCATAACAATGCGGCTTTTGTCAGGCAAACTATCAAGAGCATTGTATAATAACTTTATTTCTTCCTTGTTATCAAAATCCACATTAGGATGCTCGAATTTGGAAATTTCTGCTTTCTCTTCTCCGCTATCCTTATGAAATATTTCCGTAAAAACAGCCCAACGCTTCTTGCTTTTCTTTTTTCGCGTAAAGTCAATGCATTTGTTTACGGTAATTCTATAAATCCAGGTAGCTAATTTTGATTGTTGTCTGAAAAAGTCAATTGAATGATATACCTCCAAAAAAACCTCCTGTGTTATATCTTCAGCATCCTCCTGGTTCTTTAAATAAGAAAGCGCGGTATTAAATACCCTGTGTTTATGCATCTCATACATTTCACGAAAAGAAATATTCCCAGGCTCACTCAAGGTCTAATAAAATTTTCTATAATAGAACTTAATAAATCAATGTTAACCGTTTCAATAGGATGCTTTGTACTAGGTAGAATAAACATTGAACTTGATTGAATAGCTTTACGAACATTAACCGTTTCTTCCAAACTTACCATCTCATCAGAATCTGCTAATCCAATCAATACTTTATTTGCAATGGAATTGTAAATGCTGACGGTTAACAAAGGCTCCTTTCCCAAACCTTCCATCATTAAAGCAGTTTGATGTAATAATTCTTTCCATTTGCTTCCATGTCTTTTCTCCAGAATAGCTGCAAATTTTGGAACCTTCTCTAGAATTTTTTCAGGGTTTAATTTTTTGCTTTCAACCTTTGCAATTTCCTCATTCCAGTGAAACTTCGTTCCAAGGGTAATTATTTTTCCCAATCTTTCAGGTTGTTTATTTGCTAAATACAAAGCAACATAACCACCCATACTGTAACCAAAAACATGAGGTTGAACCAAATTCTTTGATTCTATAATTGCATTAAGTTCATTTGAAAATTGTTCTATGGATAAACTATCTGCAATGGACTTTCTTCCATGTCCTGAAAAATCCAATAAATGACATTTGTAGCCAAGGCTTGTCAATTGATTTGATAACGGAATTAATTGGTCAGAGGCGCCAATGGCACCATGCAATAAAATAATATCCATTGAAGAGTTCAATGAATGCTACTTTGCTTTTTGCTTGAAAGAGTTAATGAAATTTTTTGTAAAATCTGAGAGTACTAATTTACCACTCATACCTGCTCTTTCAACCAAAAGCGAGTCCCAATTCTCTGTGCCTTCCCACATTACCTTTTTTAACATAGCCATTGCTTCCGGGCTGCTTTTACTTAATTTTTCAGCTAATGAAGAAATTGCTTCATCCATTTGATCAGCATTGTCAAATGTTTCTGCGTATAAACCTTTCTCTTTCGCCCATTGTGCCGTTTGCCATTCTGTAGCATTGATGGTTAGCTGACAAAATGCAGATTTTCCCACTTTTCTTTCAACAGCAGGTCCTACCACAAACGGACCAATTCCCACAGCTAATTCACTTAATTTAATTGAAGCTCCGTTTAAAGCAAAGGCATAGTCTGCAGCAGACGCGATTCCAACCCCACCTCCGACGGCTTTTCCTTGAACACGAACAATAACAAATTTTGGTGCTTTACGCATAGCATTAATAACGGAAGCGAAACCGGTGAAAAATATTAAACCTGTTTCAGTATCATTAATGGCAACTAGTTCATCAAAACTTGCTCCGGCACAAAATGCTTTCTCCCCTTCACTTTGCAAAACGATTACTTTAACGCTGTCATCTTTTCCTAATTTTTCTACCTCAGCTGCTAAATTTCTTAGTTGAGTGCCAGGCATTGAATTACTTTGAGGATGAAAAAAAGTAATGGTTCCAACGCCATCTTTAATCGATGATTTTACAAAAGCTTCCATAAATTATCTCTTTAATTAAATAAAAATAGTTACCGGATTCTCCAGATACGTTTTCAAAGTTTGCAGAAAAGCTGCTCCTGTTGCACCATCAACACTTCTATGATCACAAGCTAAGGTAACCTTCATTACATTGCCAGGTACAATTTGGTTATTTTTAACTACAGGGATTTGTCTGATTGCACCTACCGATAAAATGCAGGATTCAGGAGAATTGATAATGCTGGTAAATGATTCTATCCCGAACATACCAAGGTTTGAAATCGTGAAAGTGTTTCCCTCCCAGTCATTTGGTTGTAGTTTCTTATCCTTTGCTGCTTTTCCTAAAAATTTAACTTCAGAAGAAATTTGTTGCAATGATTTTTGATCGGCAAATCTCACAACCGGAACTAGCAGTCCGTCTTCTACGGCAACAGCAACTCCAATATGAATGTGATGATTAATTCTGATTGCATCTCCTCTCCAACTGCTATTAACTCTTGGATGTTTTCTTAATGCTGCAGCGCTTGCTTTAATTACTAAGTCATTAAATGACGTCTTTACATCACTTACATTATTGATTGCTTCTCTCGCTGAAATTGCATTGTCCATATCAATCTCTACGGTTAAATAAAAGTGCGGTGCCCCATTTTTACTTTCCAGCAATCTTCTTGCAATAGTTTTTCTCATTTGAGAAGCCGGTTCATCAATAAAACTTTCTACAGCAAGTTTTGCATTAAATGCTCCTGTGCCTCCTTTGAAATTCTCAATGTCTGATTTTATAATTCTTCCGTAGTCACCTGAACCTTTAACCTGAGAAAGATCTATTCCTTTTTCTTTCGCTAATGCTTTGGCCAAGGGCGACGCTTTTATTCGTCCGCCAGTATTAACGATATTATTGGTTTGAACAGCAGTTGTCGGTGTTGAAACAGATTTGGCTTTTGTTTCCTCTTTTACCGGCTCTTTTGTTTCAGTTTTTGGAGCAGCATTTACAGCTTCTAAAATTGCTTTAACGTCTTCTCCACCCTTACCTAAAATTGCAAGAACTCCGTCAACCATTGCAGACTTGCCTTCTTCAACGCCCTGATAAATCAAAACACCATCTTGAAAAGATTCAAATTCCATTGTTGCTTTATCTGTTTCGATATCGGCTAATAATTCTCCACTCTTAACTTTATCTCCAACCTTCTTGTGCCATTTTGCAACAGTTCCTTCTGTCATCGTATCGCTCAACTTAGGCATTTTCACCACCTCAACTCCATCAGGAATTTTTACTGTAGATTTTTTTTCGGTGGATTCATTTGAAGTTCCATTTGAGGCAGGAACCTCAACAGCAGTACTATTTGATTCAGATTTTAATATTTCAGAAACGTCTTCGCCTTCCTTTCCAAGAATTGCCAAAATACCATCAACAGTAGCTGATTTTTTTTCTTCAACACCGATGTATAACAAAACACCATCTTGAAAAGATTCGAATTCCATTGTTGCTTTATCGGTTTCAATGTCTGCTAACAGATCCCCGCTTTTTACCTTATCTCCAATTTTTTTATGCCACTTCGCAACGGTTCCTTCCGTCATCGTGTCGCTTAGTTTGGGCATTCTAACAATTTCAGCCATTTTTCAATTGTAATATTGTTCTTAAAATCCGTCTTTAATAAATGGATAATTTGGTTCTGAATAAACATCTTCATATAGTTCGTATGGTTCAGGGTAAGGGCTATCCTCTGCAAATTTCACAGATTCGTTTACCAAATCTTTTATTTTTTCTTCAATCTCTTCAAGTCCCTTTTCATCAATCCATTTATTCTTCAATAAAGTATTTCTAACTTTTTCAATTGGATCCTGTTCTTGATATTCCTTCACTTCATCCTTCGTTCTATAAGTTTGAGCATCACTCATACTATGTCCCTTATAACGATAAGTTTTCATTTCAAGGAAAGTAGGACCGTCTCCTCTTCTTGCACGATCTACAGCTTCTTCCATTGCTTCATGTACAGCCTCAACAGTTAATCCATCAACAGGTTTACTAGGCATATCATACGCCAAGCCTAATTTCCATAAATCATGTACATTACTCGTTCTTTCTACTGATGTACCCATGGCGTACATATTGTTCTCAACAATAAATACAACTGGTAACTTCCAGGTCATAGCCATATTAAATGCTTCGTGAAGTGCGCCTTGACGAACGGCGCCATCCCCCATAGAACATACACAAACATTATCAGTCCCTAAATACTTTTCTGCAAAAGCAATTCCTGCCCCTAAAGGCACCTGTCCACCAACAATACCATGTCCTCCCATAAAGTTATGCTCTTTACTAAAAATATGCATTGAACCACCTTTTCCTTTACTACAACCGGTGATCTTTGCATACATTTCTGCCATCACGTATTTTGGATGCATTCCCAGTCCAATTGGATGCGCATGATCGCGATAAGCGGTTATGTGTTTGTCGGTTTTCTTGGTAGCACTCACAGTTCCGGCTACAATTGCCTCTTGTCCGATATATAAGTGACAAAATCCTTTAATTTTTTGTTGTACATAAACCTGACCGGTCTTCTCTTCGAACTTTCGCATTAAAAGCATCGATTCAAACCAAGTTAAATATTGTTCTTTGGTGAATTTTAATTTCTTTTCTGCCACAGTTTTAGCCATTTGCAACAATTTAGTATAAGGGACAAATTTAGCAGAAAATATGATTAATCCTGCATTTTTGAGTTCAAAAAACAGCAATATTTAATATACAAGTAATTGAATAATAATAAATTACATCGTTCAGTGAAACGAAATCAATTTATCTCTCGAGATAGGAGCGGTCAAAGGTCAATGGCAGCAAATTTGAAACCGTGTCAGAAATAAAAACTTTACCTCCGTTTCCAGCCATAATTATCTGAACCGGATGATTTGTGTATTTCTCATACTCAGCTAACACTTGGCGGCAAGCGCCGCAAGGACTAATAGGGTTTTCAAACTCAGAATTTTCCGAATAACAAGAAATAGCAATACGCTTAATCGGCTCCTTCGGATACTGACTTGATGCATAAAACAAAGCTGTTCGCTCAGCACATAAACCGCTTGGATATGCTGCGTTTTCTTGATTATTGCCTGTGATAATTGTTCCATTAACCAATTGTAATGCTGCTCCAACGTGAAATTTTGAATAAGGCGCATAAGCCATCTTTGCAA
>JBFWYJ010000167.1:0-6999 GCA_050186555.1 Bacteroidia bacterium | reverse complement strand
AGTCAAATTTTTTGAGGTCGTGAAAACTGAAATGACCTTGCCATTTTATTTCGATAATTCTTGGTGTCATAATCAGTCGAAACTAAATAGATTGCCTTAAATTATCAATCCGTAAAAACACGTAAAATTAATTTAAGTGTTTCCCGCAGTTCATGAATCCATTAATGCCTATTACCAGGCAATTCCATTTTTGATACCGAAGGAAATTATTTCACTTTTACTTTTTGACTGGGTTTTTTTGTAAATGCTTTCGATATGACGCTGCACTGTTCTTTCTGAATGCCCAAGTTCAGATGCGATAAGTTTTATTGGTTTGCCCTTGCAGGATAAGTATAACACTTCTAATTCCTTTTCACTTAGATCATATTTTTCACGAAGGTCTTTCGCTATATTTTCGCACAATTCATTACACAATGCCTTACTAATGCCAACGCAATTTTTTCCATCGTAAACGTATCTAATCATTTCAAACAAGAATTCTTCGTCAGAGTCTTTTGATAGATAAGCTTTAGCGCCAAGTTCCAGACAGGTTTCCACCAGTTTTTTTTCATGGTGAGTACTTAGCATGATAATTTTTAAATCCAGATGTTCATCTTTAACTGCTTTCAATGTTTCAAGACCATCCATACCAATTCGCATATCAACGTCAAGGAATACAATATCAAGCGGATTATTATTAGCATATTCAATAAGCGCTTTGCCGTCTGAAACAGAACAAACAACCTGCATATCCTTCATTGTAGAGATTAGGCCAGCAAAGGAAGTCCTCCACAGCGCCATATCATCAACAATTGCTATTTTAATTTTAGTTGACATTCGCATGCATACTAAAGTTACTAAATAATATTATTTTGCATTGGCGGAAATACGACATGGCATTAAACCGCCGTCGAAACCTTCATTTGGTGAATTATGTTTGCATACTTATATTTTTTACTATGGCAAATTATTCAGAAAATCTCTACACAGCCAATATGGGTTTGGCAACAATGACCACAGGAAACTCCAACCTGGATGGTTCAACCGGAACCTATTACTCTGTTTTAACAGGTTCAACTAACGGAACACTTATTAAAACCTTAATTATTAAGGCGCAACAAACAACTTCGCTAGGCATGATTCGTGTATTCGCGCAAAAAAGCGGATTATCGAGTAATTTATTGGCAGAATATTTTGTGCCGGATGTTGTTCAATCCGGAATAGAAATAGCATATCAAAATGTGATTCCATTAAATTACACTTTGGAAAATGGTGAAACATTATACATGTCAACTGAAAATTCTGAAACTTTCAATGTAATAGCTGAAGCATTTGATATTTCGTTTGCAACCGGAACAACCTATCTTGGTAGCACTATTCAATTTATTGCAAATGCCGGCTCAGGCAATGTAAACACGGCCAATTCAAATTTAGATGGTTCAACGGGAACATATTCTACGATATTTACTGCGGCTTCCGGAGGAGGAACAAGTGGAGCGGCAATTAACTCAATTGTTATAAAGGCACAACAAACAACGAGTTTAGGAATGGTAAGGTTGTTTATCGTTGATACTAGTGGAATGAATCCGGGTGTATTATTTTCTGAGGTATTTATACCATCCGTTGTTCAAAGTTCAGTAACAAAAACTTTTAGTTATCAAGCTTTAAGTGGTACTTTATGTTTGCCTCCCGGTTATAGCATTATGGCTTCCACGGAAAATTCTGAAACCTTCAGTATTGTAATTGATGGTTCAGATTGGCAATATGTTTAATAATAAATTATGTATTATATGAGTAATGATAAAAGATTTCAAAGACTAGTGTTAAATACTAATCTCTCAAATGTTAAAAATAACGGAGTTACAAGTCTGTCTCCAACATATTCTTCTCGACCTTCAGACACAGATACATATCATCAGTATGGCTGGGATTTTGTTCCAATAATACATGGTGGCGGTATTTGGTTGCCTCACATGGTAGCAGATGATTGCGCCGAAGATGTCTACGTATTTAATAATTCCTCAATATTCTAAGTAAGCTCAATATTATTGATATTGATATACTCTATATTAAGAGATTCTTCAACAAACTTGACAATAGAGTGGTTAGAGAAGTATAATGCGAAATGGATTAGAATAAATGAGTCCAAATACGGAGAGGATTTGAACTTATGTTTTGATTTATCAAACGACGTCAAATGGTTAAATTACAAAGGGGAATTAATTAATTCTGAAACAATCCACTCTATTTGGATGAGAAGGTACAGAGGATCATCAGGTTTCGAATTTCCTCAAAATGTGGAACTAAATTTTATATTAAAATTTCGCAATTGCATTGAAACAGAAAGAAAGTCTGTAAGGAAATTGATAGATAATTTTTATTTTGACAATGTAAAATGGTTGAACCATCCAAAAAACGTTTCTCTAAGCAAAATAGATCAATTGATGATGGCAAAAATAAATGGTATCAGGATACCTGCGACTATAATAACGACAAGCAAAGACGAATTAATGCGCTTCCATCATCAATATGGCTCTATAGTAATCAAACCAATTGAATCAACAGGTTCGTTTATTTTAGATAGAAAATCCTATGTGCCATTTACTAAAATAGTTACGGCCGAATTTATTGAAAGTTTAGATTCAACATTTCATCCTATTTTATGCCAAGAGTATATAGAGAAGAAAATTGAAATTCGCTCTTTTTATTTAAGTGGGAAATTTTATAGTTCCGCTCTACTTTCACAAATTCAGGATTCATCAAAGGCTGACTCAAGAAATAATGACCCTAACACTATTCAAAGAAGAGTACCTTATTTGCTTCCAAATAATTTAACAAGAAAACTAAAAAAATACATGAATGCCTTGGATTTAAATAGTGGTTCTATTGATATTATTAAGTCAAAACAGAACGAATTTGTGTTTTTAGAAGTGAATCCAGCGGGTCAATTTGGAATGATTTCTGACGCTTGCAACTTTAATTTGGAAAGAAAGATTGCAAAATATTTACTTTGTTAAGCTATGTCAAAAGAACTACAAAAATTATTGGAAAATAACAAACAAAAGGAGTATCCCCCTTTTATGAAAATGATGAATTATAGTAAATCTGTAAATGGTTCATACCCTTTTTATTCAAAAAAGCACTGCGGCGCCATTAATCCGCAAAACTATTATAAACCTATTTCTCTTATCCATAGATAGCCAATTCATGCAATTCAAGTCAGGTTTATATCTGAAGCTGTTTGCTAATTGCAAGTTGGTTAACGGTGCAAAAAAAAGTATTATTTGTGATTTAATATTAAATCGATACTATAATGTGTATGAATTTGAAAAAGCTATTCTTTTTGCCTCAAATAAATGTGATTTGCATGATATATCTATTAAATTTAATGATTCAGAGCTTGTTAAACTAAAGTCATTTATTGAATTTCTGGTGTCCGATAATTGGGCATTTCTTACAGATGAGCCTAATTCTTTTCCAGAAATTTCGATGCAATTTGAGTTTCCATTAACTTTTAGTAATGCAATTATTGATTATTGTGGAGATAGTGATTACAATTTAGAAGTTGCAATTAATAAAATCGATGAAGCCGGGTGTCGAGCTTTACAACTAAGATTTTTTGATAATGTGAGCATCTCGTTTTTATTAACACTATTTCGTAGAATTAATGAAATCGGCATTTTCTACGTAGAATTGCTACTAAATGTATTTCCTAAAGCAAAAAATGAATCTCTGGTTGAACTTTTTAAATCAAACGGAAGGTTGAGAAACGTGTTCGTATTTAATCAGCAGTTTAATAGCTCAAAGGAAATTTCATCAGAAAATATTACCTATGGTGTTTTGCACCTACGTAAAAATAAAATGCAAGATGAAAGTTTTTGTGGTCAGGTGAGCAAAGAAAGATTTGTTAGTAACATTCCATTTTATACGGAATCTCAAAATTTTAACAGTTGCTTAAATAGAAAAATATCAATTGATAAATTTGGGGCTGTAAAAAATTGTCCAAGCATGAAATTTGGTTATGGAAAGATTGAAAATGTTGATATAGAAAAATTAGTACAAAAGAAGGGGTTTAAAAAATATTGGAATATTAATAAAGACAAAGTTTCTATCTGCAAAGATTGTGAGTTCAGATATATTTGTATGGATTGTAGGGCATACACTGTTGATGAGAATGATCTCTATAGTAAGCCGAAAAAGTGCAACTACGATCCATACAAAGGTTTATGGGTTTAAACTATTATTTCTTTTTAATATATCTTTTTTCCATCAATATTAAATAATCTTCCTCAGAAGTAAGTCCAACTTTATTGCGCCTAAAATTAAGGTTTATTGAATCAAGTACTGGTTTAGGGTAACATTTCTTGTTAATCCAGTTTACTTGAGTCCCATAAATTTGTAGTTTGCCCTTATTGCACCTAACTCTATCTGTTAAATATGCCAATGTAGCCCCGCTTGCATCGCCGATTAAATATGCTTTTTCGACTAATTTTAAAACTGTATCCTGAAATTCAGGATATGAATCTTGGTGCTGAACCAATAGTCCGAAATTTCTACTTGCTACTTCTCCTACTAATTCGAAACCAGGAAAACCATATTTCAAAACAATGCCTCTTAGGATGGGGTAATATCCATAATCATTACGTATAATAGCTTCCGAATTAGAAAGACTGTCAATTAATTTTGCTAAATGACAATTTTTATTTTTGTCCTCCTCTTCAACTTTTTCCTTAATAAGGATCCATCTTTTCTCGCTGTGCAGTGGAGAAAAATTTGGATTAAGTTCAAAGCTTTTTGATCTTAAATAACAAGCTTTACTTGTAAGCAAGCCCAAATTATGTAATGCGCTGTCATTAAATCCGGCATATGTCCATGCAATAGCAGCATTATATCTATCATCTAAATGGGATTTTCCGCCAAAACTATTAAATGCCTTTTGGTATGAGATAGCTGCTTCAAAATACTTTTTATTATCCAGAAATGAATCTCCTCTCGAAACAAAGTAATTATAAAGAAACTTATCTTGACAGAAAATCAGTTGAGTTATCAGTAAAAATAAATTAAATAATTTTCCCTTCATTTACAATACCTTATAATATTAAATAAAGCATAGGGTACACTGATTAAATTTAATCAAAATAATTATTCAATCTTCAGTTTTTTTTTATTTAGAGTAAGTGTAACAATCCTTAACATTAACTTTATTATTCATTACTAGCTAGTATTTCAAATCCTACAATATTTAAACGTAATTACAAGAAACACATACACATAAACTAATCACAGAATTATTTAAAGCTGAGTGATTAGATACAGACTAAAGTTGAATACAATAGAGTATAAAATAAATCTTTTATTTACGGGTATAGTCCTCTGATCTCCAAAAATAAATAATTTGTGGTTCTTCAATAATTGATTTTAGTTTTGCTTGTGTTGTAAGCTCCCCTAATGTAAATTTTTCCTGGAGAAAAAAATAATTTATGTTTAGGAAAATGTATCTTTACTTAGATTAGTTTTTAGAAAGTGAAATTTAGAGTGACTATCGAATATACTTTCTATTTAATTATACTATTGCGGGATGTCGCGAAATAAAATAACCATATGTAAACAGATTAAGTCTAAAAGAAATAGTCTACATGTGTACTTTTGGATAATTATAATTCCATTGTCACTTTTTATTGAATGCAGGCAAAATTCGTTGAATACTAAATATAAATTTACATATGATATTCTACGTACAAATTGCTACAAAGCTTTAGAATTTTCATATATAGGAGAGTATGAGAAAATGCTAGAAATGTCTGGTATTGATTACAGTAAATCTTTAAGAAGAATGGACACCTTATCGATTGCACAAATAAGTCAATTTTTAAAATATAAAGCTGTAGATGCTAAAAGTGTAATCTTGGAAAAAGCCAAAACGGAACAGATTATTATAATTAATGAGGAACACCAGCAGCCATATCATCGCGTATTTACAACTTCATTACTTCGTGATTTATATAAAGCAGGCTTTAGATATTTTAGTGCAGAAACACTGACTAATTATAATTTCTTGATTAAGAAAATTAGAAAGAAGAAATATCCAACTTTTTCAAGTGGGTTTTATAGCCAAGAACCGTTTTATGGTAATCTAATACGTGAAGCAGCTGAAATTGGATACAAGATATTTGGGTATGAATCAAACCGCCTTATGTTTAGGCATTTTTCAGGCATTAGCCAACGGGAGATTGACCAAGCAAAAAACATACAAAAAATTTTAAAGAAAGATCCAAATGCAAAAATATTAATACACTGTGGGTACGACCATATTGTAGAAACACATTATCCAGGGTGGGGTAAAGCAATGGCGGGTAGGCTATATGAGTTCACAGGAATAGACCCCTTCACAATTGATCAAGTTAATCTTACAGAACATTCATTAGAAGAACAACAAAACCCTTACTGGAGTTTAATTAACCTTGACTATTACGCTATGTTTGTTGACTCCTCTGGTCAATTATTTTCTGGTTTGAGTAAAGAAAAAAGATATGATGCCGAAGTTTATCATCCAAAAACAAATTGGAAATTTGGCAGGCCACAATGGGTTTTTGAAAACGGTCGTACACCTTATTTCATTAGAAATAAAATTAATTTAAAATTTCCGTGTTTAGTTTTTGCATTTATTAAAAGGGAAAGAAAACAAAGTAAAAAGGCTATCCCATTTGATATAATAGAGTTAAAATCCGCAACAGAAAATAAGGCTTTATCTTTAAAAAAAGGTGAAAAGTATACAATTGATTATATGGATGTCAATTTTCAAGAGCAAACTTTTGATATACAAGTTGATTAAATCATACGGAGTTATATAGAGTCAATTCGTTGAATGAAAAAAATTACATCAACTAGTTTCATATCGATAAATTTTGTATATTCTAGTATAAGTTTTAGAACTTCTTGAGTGAGCCAATTGTGTGAGTTCAATAATCGATTTTACGTTTTTGGTACGTTTTAGCACAAAGTACTGAAAATTTATCATCG
>JBFWYJ010000166.1:0-7026 GCA_050186555.1 Bacteroidia bacterium | reverse complement strand
CATTACCATTAGCTTCTTTGTTTTGCAGAGGCATTAACTGTCCTTTTTCTCCCGCAGGCAAAATAAAATATTTTGTATTCAACATATTTATCACAGCTAATTTCGACATGAGCATAGCGGTAGCACTATCATTGCCAAATGCTGTATTAATCCCGCTATAGAAAGTTTGTATTTCCTTGCTTAGATGGAAATCGATAATTTCTTGATATTTCTTCAGTTTCGCACCATGATAACCGCCAATTGATTGATGGTAGTATGATGTAGAAGCATCATTAAATGTGTTCGTGGCTAAATTAAGTACACGTTTATTCAAAGATTTATCTGCTAAAATAAATTCATCTGCATTGCTTTTGGCAGTTAAATCTTGTTGGTTTTGAGATTTGGTTACGAAAGATTTGTCGTTTAAATACCTATTGTCTACTGTCCAAAGATCAATTAATACAAAAATGCCAATTGCTGCAATCAACAATTCCTTTTTTAATTTTTTAGTTAAATACATGTAGATAAATGCAGCAGCCAGCAAGATAAAAATGAACGAACGAATTGCATCGGACTTGAAAATTGCAATTCTTGCCTTTTCAATTTCGGGCATCATTTGCGTAACGTAGGCTTTTACTTGTTCTTCCGGATTTCCACCCTTAACGAACTCATTCACCAACATTGATTCTTCGTTCAATGATTGAAAAGTATTGAATATGTTAGGAGCCAAATATGCTAATAAACTGAAGCCACCCGTAACAATAAACGCAACGATTAATAGTTTCTTTAGACTAAATTCTTTTTTACCAAACAGAAGAATTTTATCATCCAACGATTTATTCATTAGCTCATTTATTCCTAAAATGGCAAATACAGGAATAGTTAATTCTGCAATAACCAAAATCATACTCACTGCTCTGAATTTGTTGTATCCCGGAACGAAGTCCATGAAGAAGTTGGTTAGTCCGTAAAAATGATGCCCCCAACTAAGCGCTACGGTTAATATAGTTGCAAAAAACATTGGCCATTTAATAGGGCTCTTTATCAGCATTAAACCTATAACAGATAAAAAAATTACAATTGCACCCAGATAAACCGGACCGCTGGTAAACGGCTGGTCACCGAAATAAGAACTCATTGACCCAACCTGTTCACGAAATTCAGGATCAACTTTTTTTAAGGCATTAGGATCAACTCTTTGAATGGAGTTGCTTGCACCCCCCTTAAAATCCGGAATCAAAAAAGTAAATGTTTCTCCAATGCCATAACTCCATTGCGTGGCATAATCTCTGTCTAATCCGCTTGTGACGTTGTTCGCATTTTTTTCTAATTTTTCATTTATAGTCAATTCTGTTTTTCCACGTGTACTTAATTTACCGTACTCATTTGTACACATTAAATTTCCTGCATTTGGTAATACACCAATTGTTGTAGCGAGAATCAATAACCCAAATGCTAAAAAGAAGGCTTTCAATTCTTTTTGTTTGAATGCATGCATGAAATATCCAAGAACAATGAAACCAATCAAAATATATCCATAGTATGATATTTGAACGTGATTGGCATTTAATTCCATGGCCGTGAAGAGCGTTGTAAGGCCTAATCCCAGCCATTTTTTATCAGTAAACAATAATATAATTCCACCAATAAGTGGGGGAAGATAACCCAATGCATTTGCTTTGGAATTGTGCCCTGCTTCTATAATAATTAAGAAGTAACTGCTCAGTCCATAAGCAATAGAACCAATTAATGCCAGCCAGGGATCTACTCTCAAACAAAGCATAAGAATATAGAAACCTAAAAAGTATAGAAATAAATAACCTGAAGGATGTGGTAAACCTATTTTAAATGCCTGATCTAGCCATGAAAGCCAGTTACCCGGATAGAGTGTAGAAATCTGATAAGCGGGCATGCCTCCAAACATAGAGTTTGTCCAAAGAGGTTCTTGATGATGCTTTTCACGGAAATCGGCAATTTCCTTACTCATTCCTTTATGGCGGTCAATATCACCTTGTTTTAATTCTTTATCACCTAGTAGTGGTTTGAAATAAACAAGTGTAAGGATGGCAAACAAAATAATTGCCACTCCATAAGGAAGCAATGACTTAAAATTAGGTTTCATACCTTGCTAAAATAGCTAAAGATTTTTATTAATAACGCCGGAACTGTCAACAATATTTTAGCCAAATACCTTTTTAAGTATATCAGTTACCCTCGCCATAGGGTCTTTCCGTATTTTGACTTCTTCATCGGCGATTAAAATCATTAATCCGTTAATTGCCTTGATTGTAACATACTCTTCCAAATCCGGATTTTGTTTTTTTACACCGGGAATCATGTTGTATTTTGTAACTAAAGGATTCCAATAGCTCGTCACTTTAACTTTTTCAATAGCCTCTTTCACAACAGGTTTAAAACTTTCTTTAAGCGGCGAATAGGTTGTTTTTCTTAGGAAATTAGTTGCTGCAGTATCTTCGCCTTTTAAAATGGCAAATCCATCAGATAAACTCATTTCTTTAATAGCTTTTAAGAAAATTGGACTGGCATTTTTTGCAGCTTCTTCCGCCGCTCGATTTAAGCTTTCTTCAAATTCGGATACTTTCTTCTCAAAGCCAATTGAGTTTAATTTGTTTTTCATTTCAACAGCTTCATCCGGCCAAGGAATAAACAGACGTGGATTTTTGTAGTAACCATCAACTTTACTGGCCAATCCAGACGAATTATTGGTTCCTATGCTTAATGCTTCTTTTAGTCCTTCAATTACCTCTTCGTTAGTCAATTTTGGCTTGGAGTCGCCTTTAAGGATATTTCCGGCATTTTTGCTAAGCGAATCAGACTTTTGCTTCATTTTATTTCTCCAGGATTGAGAACAAGCAGAAAACGTTAAAATACTAAGTGCTAGAACCAATAATTTGTTTTTCATAATTAGTAATTTTATACAAAAATAGAAGGAAATACGTGACTGCAAAGTTGAAATCCGTATTTTCACATTATTTGCAAAATGAAGGCAGAAATTATCTCAATAGGTGATGAAATTTTAATTGGTCAGATTAACAACACTAACTCTGTTTGGATTGCACAGCAACTTAATTTAATTGGTGTGCCGGTGATTAGAATGACAACTATTGGAGATACAAAGGAAGAAATTGTAAATGCTTTAATTGATGCAGAAAAAAGAGCGCAGTTAATTCTAATAACGGGAGGATTAGGTCCAACAAAGGATGATGTTACGAAGAAAACTTTAGCAGATTATTTCAACATGCCACTTGAGATGGATGAGGAAGTTTTAAAGCATGTGAAAAGTTTTTTCGAAAGGAGAGGTAGAGAGATGATTCAATCTAACATAGATCAAGCTTTAGTACCAAAAGGATGTAAGGTGATTCATAATCCAAACGGTACGGCTCCGGGAATGTGGTTTACAAAGGATGGCAGACATGTCGTTTCAATGCCCGGCGTGCCTTACGAGATGAAAAAGATGATTTCCGAAGATGTAATTCCGTTCCTTCTCGAAACAATAGATTTGCCATTTATATATCACAGAACTGTTTTAACGCAAGGCTTGGGTGAAAGTTTTTTAGCACAGAAAATTGAAGATTGGGAAAATAACTTAGCGGGTCAGCAAATTAAATTAGCTTATTTGCCAAGTCCGGGCATTGTGCGTCTTAGGCTATCAGCCGTTGGCAAAGATGAAGAAAAAGTAAAGAAACAGGTTGATGCTGCTATTGAAAAACTTCATCCTATAATTGGAAAATATGTTTATGGATATGAAGAATTCGGTCAAGAGCCACCAAGTATTCAATCAATTGTACTTGATTTACTGAAGAAAAAAGGGAAAACATTTTCGATTGCAGAAAGCTGCACCGGAGGTGCTTTGGCAGCATCATTTACGGCCATAGCCGGCTGTTCGGAATTCTTTAAAGGAGGAATTGTACCCTATACCAATGAAGCAAAGAATTCATTGGTAGGAGTTGATAATGCAATTTTTGAAAAAGAAGGAGCAGTTAGTGAAGCTTGTGTAATTTCATTAGCAGTTCATGCAGTGAAACTTTTCAAATCTGACTATGCTTTGTCTGTTAGCGGAATAGCCGGTCCGAGCGGAGGAACAGCAAATAAGCCTGTTGGTTTTGTTTGGATGGCAGTGAGCAATGGCAGAAACACAGAAGCAAAATCATTTCAGTTCGGAACAGACAGATTAAGAAATATTGAAATGACTGTTCAGTCTGCCACAAATTTGCTTCGAAAATTTATAGAAAGCGATAATTAATTTACCATTCACCATGAGGAATTGAAATTACAGTTCCTTCTTTTGTAAGTTCTGTGTTCAGAAAAACTGTAGAAGCTTCTTCTTTAAATAATTCTAAGTTGCCATATCTGGCAGAATAATGTCCGAGCAGGAGCTTACCAACATTTGCCAATTTCGCAATTTGCGCAGCTTGTTTGGCGGTTGAATGGTATGTCTGTTTCGCTCTATCTTTTTTATCTTCTAAAAAAGTACTTTCGTGATAAAGCGCATCCACTGATTGAATGTGCTTCACAATTTCTTCATTGTACAAAGTATCACTGCAATACGCATAACTTCTATGCTTCAATGGATCAAT
This sequence comes from Bacteroidia bacterium, assembly GCA_050186555.1. Lineage (GTDB taxonomy): Bacteria > Bacteroidota > Bacteroidia > B-17B0 > Aurantibacillaceae > Aurantibacillus. Next base: position 2,449 of record JBFWYJ010000166.1, on the reverse strand, counting down.
AGTTACTTCACTATTGTTAATTGTTTCACCATTTTCATTTTTCACATCTTTCCCTGCTCTCAAATTATTAATTTCTGCAATAGAAATATTGTTTTTGTCCATCAGAAACTTGTCAATTTTTCTGAGATAAGGTTTCTCTTTTATTAAAAATCCGGTGCAAAAAATTCTGTGTTGTAATGGAAAAGAATACACTTCTATCTTGTCATCTTCAAACAACAAATATTCTTTGTCGTTTTTAGTAGTTACCCAATTAATTTCATAATTCAAATAAGAGTCAGAAGCTTTGTGGATAGCATTAATCAAGTTGGGTAATTCCGGCGGACCATAAATAGTAAGTGGATTTGTTCGTCCTAATAAATGCATGCTGCCAAGAAGTCCTGGTAATCCAAAGAAATGATCTCCATGCAAATGACTGATGAAAATATGGTCGATACGCTGAAATTTTGCTTTGAATTTTCTTAATTGTATTTGAGTTGCTTCTCCGCAGTCAATTAGTAAATATCTTTCAGAAACATTTATTAGCTGTGCAGTCTGATTTCTTTCTCCGGCCGGAGTGGCAGAACTGCTGCCTAATATAAGTACTTCAAAGGTAGGAGAACTCATTTATTCCAAGTGAATCAATTTCTTAGTAGCTTGATAATTCTTGTATTTCACCTGATAAAAATAAACGCCTTGCGGCACATCGGATAAATCAATAGTTACTTCATTTTGTCCAACGATTGTTTTATGATTTATGTGTTTTATACTTTCACCTAGAACGTCTATTAGTTCAATTTGTGCTTCGCTAACATCATTTACTTTAAAACTTATTCCTACAGAGTTTTTGGCAGGAACAGGGTAGGCGCTTAAATTAAAATTGCTTGCATTGATGTTTTCATTTATTCCGGCAGGAGGATTGATGGTAATAATATAATAGTTCAAATAGGTGGTATTTAATAATGTACCGCCATTAACATTCGGACTAGGCGTACAATTTCCAATTGCCTGAAGCGTAGCATATGTTTCTACTTTCAAACTCAAAGTGTATGTTCCGGCAGTCGTTGGCGTTCCATAAATAGAAGCACAATTATTAGCATTGCCTGGAAATTTAAAGGATGCAGCGCCGTTAACGGTTCCGTTTTGTACTGCGGATGTGCTTGTTCCTAGAAATAACCCCGGTGGTAAATTATAATTTGTAACATTCGATGGTGTTGAAACAACTACCCGGTTGAAACAAAATTTTAATGTTTGGATTGTATCTAATGGAACCTTTACCGTTAAATTTTGTACATAGGGAGTGCCGACGGAGCCGGACGAGAAATTTGTCAAACTATCCGGCCATACACCATTTTTATTGGATGAAATAAAAACAGGGTCTAATGAACATGTTGGAATAGATTGGCTAAATAGATTTACAATTGATAATGTAAACACAAAAAATAAAAATCGTTTCATATTATTTTGTTTAAAGCTAATTTACCTTAAAATCAGTTTCTGTCAAAAACTATTTATTAAGCACTGTTTTAACAGTTTTCTTGTGTTTGTTTGATTCAATGGTAATGAAATAAATTCCTGATTCTAAATTCTCTTTCAATTTGTAATTGTCGCCTTTAAATGTATCGGTGAGCAGTTCCTTACCGTTACTATCTTTGATTGTCAATTTAAACTCTCCGGAAGTACTCGTTTTAATTTTTATCGTGCCTTTATTTGGGTTCGGATATACAGTGATATCAAATAAGTTTTCTTGATTCTCGATATTTGAAGTAACAGTGTTAAAATTCTTTTTATTGAAGAATAACTGATTGGTGTTGTTATTTCTTTTGTCTGTCCAACAAGTGTAAATGCAGGTGTCATTTAATACACAACCAAGAAAATCATTTCCATCAACAGGAATCATCAGCGGGCCGTCTGTTTGAGATAATTGAAATTCTGAAGTAAATGTTTGTCCTCCATCAGAACTAATAGTACCCCAAATTTTATATGGTTGATTTTGCGCACCACTATTGGCTCTTCTGTCTCGCCATGTTGCACCGTATTTACCGGTAGTTGAAAAATTGGCCCATAACATATCTTGATTGTTCCCATTGTTTAAGGGGTCGGTGTTAATTTTTACCGGAGCACTCCATGTCATTCCTTCATCTTGTGTATTCAAAGTGTTCAAGTCATAATCGGTACCGGATTTATCTATAAATGCAAAAACTAAATTATTGGCATTATTTGGATTCGCACTTAAATTATAACTGTATTGTAATAATGTATCGTTAGTAATAGTAATTGCATTCGTGTAGGTTAACATCACGCTATTCGAAATTGTAGCTCCTCCATCTGTTGAGATGCCTGCAACAAATCTTGGATACAATGATTGTGGAGGATTGTAAGAGAAATAGGCAATTATTAATTTTCCATTTTTTGTAACGGCAGGAATTCCCATTGGTTGAATGCTTGGTCCGGCGAGTATTGTATTATCTAC
>JBFWYJ010000165.1:0-7058 GCA_050186555.1 Bacteroidia bacterium | reverse complement strand
GAAATTCCCAATGATTTTGTGGTAGGATATGGGCTCGATTACAAAGAAATTGGCAGAAATTTAAAATCTATTTATAAATTAGCGTCTCCTTAAAAAATGCAAATTATGTTGAACATTGTTTTATTCGGACCTCCGGGTGCAGGTAAAGGAACTCAATCAGAAAAATTGATTGAAAAATATGGTTTAACTCATCTAAGTACGGGCGATTTGTTACGCTCAGAAATTTCAAGAGGAACCGAGCTTGGATTGAAAGCCAAGGCTGTAATGGACAGAGGTGAATTGGTGAGTGATGATATTGTAATTGGAATGATCAATAACAAACTGGATGAGAATCCAAACACCAAAGGATTTATTTTTGATGGATTTCCGCGCACAAAAGCTCAGGCAGTTGCTTTAGATGATTTGTTACAGATGAAAGGTTCTGCCATTCATGGTATGCTTTCGCTGGAAGTTGAAGAAGAGGAATTAGTAAAACGCTTATTATTACGAGGACAAGACAGTGGCAGAGATGATGATAAAAACGAAAGCATCATCAGAAGAAGAATTGTAGAATACAATAACAAAACCTGGCCATTAAAAGAATATTATAGCGAACAATGCAAGTATCATGCAATAAAAGGCATTGGAAGTATTGATGATATTTTTAATGCTTTAGTGGAAAGAATAACTTTTATTGAAGCCGAAGTAGATTTAACCAGATTAGAAAACGAATTAGAGCATTTGGACTTAACGGTTAATGATTTTGAAGAGGCTGAAGAAATAGAACCACACTTGCTAATAGAGATTGATGCTATCAAGCGTGTCGAGGCAGAAGAAGCGGCAGAAAAAAGAGCAACGTCTAAGAAAACTGAAACGAAATCTACACCGGCTGTAAAAAAAGAAAAGAAAAAAACGGCACCAAAAAAAGCAGCAAAAAAACCTGCGAAGAAAGTGGCAAAAAAAGTTGCCAAAAAACCTGTAAAGAAGGCAGCGAAAAAAGTTACAAAAAAAACTGCCAAGAAAGTGGTTAAAAAGGCAGTCAAGAAAAAAGCTGCGCCGAAAAAAGCCGTAAAGAAAATTGCTAAGAAAGTCGTAAAAAAGAAGGTAACTAAGAAAATTGCAAAAAAAACAATAAAGAAAAAAGTTGCTAAAAAACCTACAAAAAAAGTAGCAAAGAAAACTATCACTAAAAAGATTGCAAAAAAACCTGCGAAGAAAATTGTAAAGAAAGCGCAACCGAAAAAAGCAGTTAAGAAAACTGTCAAGAAGAAAAACGGTAAAAAGAAAAGATAATCTTATTTGAACTATTATTAATTGGACACTAACTTTGTTGATTACGTAAAGATTTGTTGCAGAAGTGGCAAAGGGGGTGATGGTTCCATACATCTTCACCGTGATAAGTTTACGGCCAAAGGTGGGCCGGATGGTGGTGACGGTGGTCGTGGCGGACATGTTATCTTAAAAGGTAATAAACAACTCTGGACATTACTCCATTTAAAATATCGAAAACATGTTATTGCCGAAAACGGCGAAAACGGTTCGTCAGCTAATTGCACCGGAAAGCAAGGAAAAGATATTGTTTTGGATGTTCCATTAGGGACTGTAGCCCGTGATGCAGAAACCAACGAAATTTTATTTGAGATAACAGAAGACGGGGAAACTCAAATTATTGTATCAGGAGGAAGAGGAGGATTAGGAAACACTCACTTTAAGTCTTCTACCATGCAAACACCAAGATTTGCTCAACCGGGTGAGGCAGGTAAAACTGAATGGAAAATTTTAGAATTAAAAGTTTTAGCAGATGTTGGATTAGTTGGTTTTCCGAATGCAGGAAAATCAACATTACTATCTGTTGTGAGTGCTGCAAAACCTGAAATTGCCAATTATCCATTTACGACATTGGTTCCTAATTTGGGAATAGTACCTTACCATGATTTCCAAAGTTTTATCATGGCAGATATACCCGGATTGATTGAAGGGGCTCATGAAGGTAAAGGATTAGGCATTCGTTTCTTAAAACATATTGAAAGAAATTCATTATTGTTATTTATGGTGAGTAGTGACAGTAGTGATATAATTAAAGAATATAAAATACTTTTAAATGAAATAGAGCAATTCAACCCTGATCTTCTTGATAAAAAAAGAATTTTGGCCATAACCAAATCTGATTTATTAGACGAAGAATTAGAAACAGAAATTGAAAAGGAAATCAAATCCAAACTAAAAGGCAAAGATAAAATCCCTTATATCTTCATTTCATCTGCCACCAATTACCATATCAAAGAATTAAAAGACTTGCTTTGGCAATCTCTTAATCATTAATTATTCGGGTTTTTAAAGTATTTGCAAATCCAACCAAAAATGAAATTGGTTCAGCAAAAGCAAACAAAAGCGTTAAAAAACGCTGAAGCCTTGGAGGCGTTTTAGCTTTTGTTTGCTGGTCCGTCTTCGACGGATTGCCTTACCAATTTCTAGCTTTTTTGCTTACTTTTTTAGCGATGAAAAAAGTAAGCAAATAATGGCATCTTTAAACATCTACTTAATAATTATACTTAAAGATTAGTAATAATGGATAGAACTTAGAATTGAGAAGTATGTCAAAATATGAAAATCCCACAATCCAATTTTAAGTTGTAATATTGCAGCCGATTAATGAATTCAATTCCTAATAATAATCATTTCAAACAATTGTGGTTGTTAGCGTGGCCGCTAATTCTAACACAAATAGGTCATATCATAACCGGTATGGTTGATACCTATTTCTTAGGAAAAGTTGGTGTTACGGAACAGGCTTCGGGTATATTAGCTAATAATTTATTTATGCTGGTTTTGGTGTTTGGCATTGGAATGAGCTATGCCACTACTCCCCTCGTAGCGAATGCTCATGAAATGAATAATATTGAGGAAAAGGCTTCCTACTTTAAAAATTCTGTTCTGCTAAATATTATTTGTTCCATTTTTCTTTTTGCCATTTTATTTTTTCTTTCTCCACTGCTTAATCACATGAACCAACCGGAGGATGTGGTAACATTAGCAACACCCTATTATCATGTGATTAATTTTTCATTGATACCGGTTTCAATATTTTTTGTTTGTAAACAATATTGTGAAGGAGTAAGTAATACGAAAGCTGCACTAATCATTAGTATAATAGGAAACCTAATAAACATTCCATTAAACTACGCCTTAATCTATGGAAAGTTTGGTTTACCTGAATTGGGTTACATGGGGACTGCCTGGGCAACTTTGATTTCCAGGATTATAATGGCAATTGGATTTTTATTATTAATGTACAAGATGGCACCAATTAATGAAATCTTTTCTGAAACCATTATGGCCAAAATAAATTTTCCCCATTTTAAGAGATTATTGAAAATCGGATTAAGTTCTGCCATGCAATTTAGTTTTGAAGTTGCGGCTTTTGTGATTGCCGGATTAATGTCGGGTTCATTTGGAAAAGAACAATTGGATGCACATGGCATCGCCTTGCATTTAGCGGCATTTACTTATATGTTTGCGAGTGGTATTTCAGGAGCAGCAACTATTAGAACAGGCATGTTTAAGGCAAAAAACAATTGGCACGAAATAAATCAAACGGTAATTGCTTCTATCAAAATGATTTTCTTGTTTATGGGAATTGCCGCGATTGGTTTTCTGCTCACCAAAAGCTACTTACCAACTATCTTCAGTGATGATGAAAGTATCATCGAGTTAACTTCTCGTTTATTGATTATTGCGGCTCTATTTCAGTTATTTGATGGATTACAGGTAACTATTATTGGCGTATTGAGAGGATTGGAAGATATTAAAATACCAACGGCGGTTACATTGATTGGTTACTGGATCGTGGCATTGGGCATGTGTTATTTTCTTGCATTCCACTTACAAATTGGCGTAATTGGCGTTTGGATTGGGCTATTAATAGGGCTGGTTTTTGTGGCCGTTTCTTTATTGTGGCGGTATGTGATTTTGTATCGCGATAATAGGCCAGATGAGGCTTAGGTCCAAATCAATAAGGAATTTCATCTTAAATCTCTTTCTAAAATTCTGTTAAAATCAAAGTATTCACTGAAACTTTTATGGAATCCGTGAATTGGCGTCATCCTAATACCAAAATGACAGCCATGGAAACAACAAAATCAAAAAAATTCTCATACCTATCCATCCTTGGAGTTGTTGGTATAGGTGTTATGTCTGTTTTCTCACCAAACGGTGATTTACAGCCAGAAAAAGAAAATCAATTTATTAAAGACGTTAAATCTAAACTGGAAAATTATAATTCAATCCTGGGTGAAGATAGAATGTATTTGCATCTCGACAAACCGATGTATGAACCCGGTGATGATATCTGGTTTTCAGCTTATATCAGAAATGGTATTAACCTTAAACCTTCAGATTTATCTGATATTGTTTATGTTGAATTAGTAAGTCCAAAAGGTACTGTGCAAAAGAAACTAAGTCTCGTTGCTAAAAACGGCGTTGCAGCCGGCGATTTTAAACTTGACAAAGAAGCATTGGGTGGTATTTACAAAGTAAGAGCCTATACCAATTGGATGAAAAACTCGGAGACACTAAAAGAATTTGAAAAAGAAATTCAAGTGCAGGATGTCGTTCTTCCAAATCTCAAAATGAAATTGGATTTCGAAAAGAAAGCATTTGGTGCCGGTGATGAAGTAATTGCCAAATTGAAACTAGAAACCAACGAAAATAAAGCCTTGAATAATCACAACATAAAATATGTAGTGAATATCGACGGTAATAAAATTTTGGCCAAAGATGAAATGACAGACGAGGAAGGTATGCATTTTATCCGTTTTAATTTACCAAAGGAATTAAAAAGCAACGACGGCTTGCTAAATGTGATGATAGATTACAATGGTAATACAGAAAGTGTTTCAAGATCCATTCCAATTGTATTAAACAAATTAAACCTTACTTTCTTTCCTGAAGGTGGTGAATTATTACAATCTATGGAAAATACCCTGGCATTTAAGGCAATGAATGAGTTCAATAAGCCTGCCGACATTGAAGGAGAAATATTGGATTCAGACGGTAAATTGGTTACAAGCTTTTCAAGTTTTCATCAAGGGATGGGTGCATTGAACTTCACACCAAAACCAAACCAAACTTATAAAGCGAAAATTACAAAGCCTGTAGGTATTACACAAGAATTTGAATTACCGGAAGCAGCTAAAAACGGTTATGCCCTTCATGTTAATCATTTAACTGAAGATATTCTAGGTATTGATGTATTGACCACAGAAACTGAAAATCTGTCAATGATTATGCAAGTAAGAGGTGAAGTATTCTACTCAACAGTATTACCTACTAAACCGGGTAAGAATTCAATTAAAGTTTCAGTAAAAGACTTACCTCCGGGTGTTGCACAAATAACTGTTTTTGATTCTGATGGTATTGCTCGCGCAGAAAGATTGAGTTTCGTGAACAAAGACAAGAAATTAAACATCAGTATCAAAACCAATAAAGAAAAATATTTACCTCGTGAGAAAGTAACGATGAATATTAGTGTGAAAGATCACAGAGGGTTATCAATGCCGGCAAATTTATCGATGGCAGTAGTAAATGATCAGTTCTTATCATTTGCAGATGATAAATCAGGAAATATTCAATCTCAGTTTTTACTAGAGCAAGATTTAAATCAAAAAGTTGAAGAGCCTGCATTTTACTTTAATGAAAAAGAACCAAAAGCAGATAAAGCAATGGATTACCTGATGCTTACTGCAGGTTGGAGAAAATTCACCTGGGAAAAAGTATTAGAAAAAGACCTTGTTAAACCAACCTTCAAAAATGAGAAAGCTATTGTTACAGGAACAGTTTTAAATTATCAAGATGGCAAGCCGCTTGGTGATGTTTCTATCACAACAAATGATGGTCAGAAATTTGAAACCAATGAGGATGGTTCATTTGAAATCAGAGGTTTGGATTTGAGCACAAACAACTACTTACATTTCAACAGTGATGGATTCAATACTCAAAACAGATTCTTATACGATTATAATAGTGTTGGAATTATATACTTATACAAACCATACAAATACAGCCACCACAAATCGAGATCAAAGAAAAGCGGATGGAATGATGCCGTGCCTATGGAGCAAGAAGTAGCAAATGTTCCCGGAATGGCAATGGGAGGTGGAGGAATGCTTAAGCATGCTGTACCTGTATCAAAATCTGATCCTAAAGTTGCAAATAACAGAAATGAAGCAAAAATGAAAAAGGATGAACCGAAAGGTAACGTGCAAAAAGTGGCAGAAGACAAAAAAGAAGTTGCTTCAATGGAAGAAAAGGCGAAAATTGATGATGACAGAGACATGTTTTTTGCCAATGATGAAATCATGGATGGAGAAATCGGAAATGTGATTCCGGCACAAAACACAAAATACTACAGAGCCAGAGTATTCTATACCCCGGTTTATAATGATAATAAAACAGTAGAAAACAGAACCGACTTTAGAAATACTATTTACTGGAATCCAAATATTGAAATTGGTTATTCAGGAAAGAAAACAATTGAATTTTATGCAAGTGATGATATCACGTCATTTAAAACGATTGTTGAAGGGGTTGCAAAGAATGGCTTACTTGGACACGCAGAAAAAACCTTTTTCTCTCAATTACCATTCAATATGAAAACAAAAATCCCGGTTGAATTGGCCATGAATGATAAAGTCTCAATTCCCGTAATGCTTTCAAACAACACAAATAAACCTTTAGGCGGATTAATTGCTATCGATGCACCGGAAGGCTTAATTGCTATCGACAGTGTATCTTCTATTCAAACAGTAATGCCAGGTAAAACAAAAACTATTTTCTTGAATTATTTAGTTGGAAATAAAACGGGTGCGGGAGAATTCAATATAGGGTTTAAAGCTTGCGGATTAGGAGATGCATTTACCCAAACAGTGAAAATAGTACCTCAAGGTTTCCCGGTTAACCAATCTTTCTCTTCAAATGAAATTGATAAAACATACACTTTTGATATCAATCAATTAGTTGATGGCTCATTAGATATTGACTTTAATGCTTATCCGGATGTTGTGAGTGATTTAATGAAAGGT
>JBFWYJ010000164.1:0-7093 GCA_050186555.1 Bacteroidia bacterium | reverse complement strand
TACCGGACTATTTCTAGTTTCCTTTCTAGTCGTCCATTGCTTCATAAACATGTTAATTTTCTTCAACGATGGAGGAGAAACATTTAATATGGGTGCAGAATTTATGGGAACGAATTGGATTATTCGAACAATGGAAATTGTTTTGTTTGCCGGACTTATCATCCATATGGTTCAGGCTTTAATACTTACTTTGGAAAACAAAAAAGCCCGCCCAGTTGGATACGCTAAAATTAATGGTGCAGCTAACAGTACATGGTATAGTCGCTCCATGGGCTTATTGGGCACTTTGATTTTAATGTTTTTGATAATCCACTTGAAAGATTTTTGGGTGGTTTCAAGATTTACTGATCATATCGCTCATAACGAGTTTGAAAAACATCCAGGACAGGAAACGCTGTTCCGTGAAATGATGGAAGTTTTTGAAAACCCATTAGTAGTAGCTATTTATGTGCTTTCTATGATATCATTGGCTTACCATTTAATGCATGGCTTTCAATCTGCATTCCAAACATTGGGATTAAATCATAAGAAATACACGCCGATGATTAAGAGTTGCGGAATGGCTTTCTCTATTATCATACCTGTGTTATTTGCATCAATGCCTCTGGCAATGCACTTCGGATTTGTTTATTAATTAAAGATATTTATTCATATGGCAACATCGTCAAAATTAGATTCTAAAATTCCAGAAGGACCATTAGAAACCAAATGGAGTAAGTACCGCAGCACTGTGCCCTTGGTAAATCCGGCAAACAAACGTCAACTTGACGTTATTGTTATTGGTTCAGGTTTGGCCGGCTCTGCAGCAGCAGCTTCTTTGGCAGAACTGGGGTATAAAGTAAAAGTATTTTGTTTTCAGGATTCGGCAAGACGCGCTCACTCAATTGCAGCACAAGGCGGAATCAATGCAGCAAAAAATTACCAGAATGATGGTGACAGCGTTTACCGTTTATTCTATGATACAGTAAAAGGCGGTGATTACCGTGCAAGAGAAGCAAACGTTCATCGTTTATCTGAAGTTTCGGGTAATATTATTGACCAATGTGTAGCGCAAGGTGTGCCATTTGCAAGGGAATACGGTGGATTATTAAGCAACCGTTCCTTTGGTGGAACACAAGTGCAACGTACTTTTTATGCAGCCGGACAAACAGGGCAACAATTGTTATTAGGAGCATATTCTGCTTTATCTCGTCAGGTTGGAATGGGAGCAGTTCAAATGTATGCTCGTCACGAAATGTTGGATATCGTTAATATTGACGGTGTTTGCAGAGGCATTATCGCACGTGACTTAATTACAGGAAAATTAGAAAGACATTTCGGACATGCGGTATTGTTATGTTCCGGAGGTTATGGTAATGTATTTTTCCTTTCAACTAATGCCATGGGAAGCAATGTCACTGCTGCCTGGAAAGCCCATAAAAAAGGAGCTTTCTTTGCGAATCCTTGCTTTACACAAATTCACCCAACTTGTATTCCGGTTAGTGGAGATCATCAATCAAAATTAACTTTGATGTCTGAATCTCTTCGTAATGATGGGAGAATTTGGGTACCGAAGAAAATGGAAGATGCCATTGCCATTAGAGAAGGCAGATTAGACCCAAATAATTTAAAAGAAGAAGAAAGAGATTATTATTTAGAAAGAAGATATCCGGCTTTTGGAAATTTAGTGCCTCGTGATGTTGCCAGTCGCGCTGCTAAAGAGAGATGTGATGCCGGTTTTGGAGTGAATTCTACCGGACAAGCGGTATACCTAGACTTTGCTTACAACATGAAGTTTAAGTATGGCAAAATTGAAGCCACAAAAAATGGTATTGAAAATCCAACTGAGGCACAGTTAGAAGAATTAGGAATGGCCGTTGTGAAGGAAAAGTATGGTAACCTTTTTGATATGTACGAACAGATTACAGGCGTTAATCCGTATAAAAACCCAATGCAAATTTATCCTGCAGTGCACTACACTATGGGCGGTATATGGGTTGATTATAATTTGATGACAACAGTACCTGGTCTTTATGCATTAGGGGAAGCTAATTTCTCCGACCACGGAGCAAATAGGTTAGGAGCTTCTGCATTGATGCAAGGTTTGGCTGACGGATATTTTGTAATTCCGTATACAATTGGTTCATACCTATCAAATGAAATAAGAACAAAACCTATTTCTACTGATCATGAGGCGTTTGTTGAAGCTGAGAATAAAGTTAAGGCAAACATTGATAAATTAATGAATATCAAAGGAACAAAGTCTGTAGATTATTTCCATAAGCGTTTAGGTAAAACTATGTGGGATAAGTGTGGTATGGCAAGAAATGCAGAAGGATTGAAATCTGCAATTGAAGAAATAAAACAAATTCGTGAAGAGTTTTGGAAAGATGTTCGCGTTCCAGGTTCTTCAAACGAATTTAATCCTGAATTGGAAAAAGCCGGAAGAGTTGCCGATTTCCTTGAGTTAGGAGAGCTAATGTGTAAAGATGCCCTAGATAGGAACGAAAGTTGTGGTGGACACTTCCGCGAAGAATACCAGACTGAAGAAGGAGAGGCAAAACGGGATGATGATAAGTATGCATATGTGGCAGCTTGGGAAATGAAAGAAGTTGGTAACTGGGAATTACACAAAGAAGAATTGAAGTTTGAAAATATTAAAATTGCACAACGTAGTTATAAGTAATTATGGGCGGTAACAGTGGAAAAACAATCAACGTCACACTTAAAGTTTGGCGTCAGAAAAACAAAAACGAAAGAGGAACTTTTGAAACCTATGACATGCCGGGTGTTTCAACCGATATGTCTTTTTTGGAAATGTTCGATGTTTTGAACGAGAAATTAATTAATGACGGAAAGGAACCGGTTGCATTCGACCACGACTGTCGTGAAGGAATTTGCGGCATGTGTAGCATGTATATCAACGGTCGTCCACATGGTCCAAAACAAGCAGTTACAACATGTCAATTACATATGCGTAGCTTTAACGATGGCGATGTGATTGTTGTTGAACCATGGAGAAGTGCAGCATTTCCTGTGATTAAGGACTTAGCTGTTGAGCGTTCTTCTTTTGATAGAATTATGGCTGCCGGCGGATTCGTTTCTGTAAATACCGGAAATGCTCAGGATGCAAATAGTATATTGATTCCTAAAGACGATGCAGATGATGCTTTTAATGCAGCGGCTTGTATTGGTTGTGGTGCATGTGTAGCTGCTTGTAAAAACAGTAGCGCCATGTTGTTTGTTTCGGCTAAGGTTTCTCAATTGGCATTATTGCCGCAAGGAAAGGTAGAAGCGAAACAACGTGTATTAAACATGGTGAAACAAATGGACGAAGAAGGTTTTGGAAATTGCACCAACACAGGTGCATGTGAGGCCGAATGCCCAAAAAGTATTTCATTAGAAAATATCGCAAGAATGAATCGAGAATATTTAATGGCAAGTGCAACAAGCAAAGATTAATATCAGAATTTGATTTTTTAAGAGCTATACGTTGGTATAGCTTTTTTTATTTTATGAAAAAAGAAATTAACGTAAAAGGAATTGTTGTTTTTCTAGTATTAACTTTTTTGATAACATATGGCATTTTATTTGGAATACAATTTGCCGGTGTCTCCCCAATATTAGCTGGTTTTGGTCAGTATCTTGTTGCTGCTGTTATGTGGGTACCCGGACTTGTAGGTTTCCTTATAAATAAATATGTAGATAAGAAGCCTATCTCTGAGTTAATAATTAAACCGAGATCTTGGAAACCTTTTTTATATGCAGCATTAGTTATACCATTCTGCTTTCTCATTATATATTTGATTACTTTTTTGTTTGGATTGGGAAATCCTGATTGGGAGTTTAATGGATTACAAAGAAAACTAGCCGAACAAGGTGCCCCGGAATTACCTATTCCTGATAAAACCGTTGCATGGATTAGTTTGTATGTTGTTACTTTAATTTTTGCGCCAATAATGAATGGTGTGTTTGGGTTTGGAGAAGAGCTAGGGTGGCGGGGCTATTTATTGCCTAAACTCATGCAGTATGGAAAACTTAAAGCTTATATCTTATTAGCAATTATTTGGGGCTTGTGGCATTTACCTTTAATCACTGCTGGTTTTATGTATCCTGGTTCGCCAATTTTAGGGATGTTCTTTTTTATCATTATGCTGGGCGCATTGGGAATCTATATGAATGAATTAACCTTAAAGTATCAATCAAGTTTGTTAGCAGGGTGGATTCATGGAATTTTTAACAGTCAACGATTAGGAGTTTGGGCCATATTATTTCCTGATATTAACCCATTTATTGGTGGATTTTCAGGCACCGTGGGGATTGTTATATGGTTGGCATTGGGTTTTATTATCCTAAGGAGAAATAAAAAATGAGCACTTTTTTTTTATTATCTTTAAAAGATTAAAATCGGTTTATGAAAAAAATTTACGCATGCTTCTTTTTATTGACATTCGCAACAGGCATTAAATCTCAAACAAGTTTAGGGTTATCATGGTTAGGCGGTATGGGTGCAGAAAACAATGACGAATTAGGCGCAATGGCCGTTGATTTTGTAACAAATGACATCATATTGGGAGGAAAGACTTCATCTACCGTAGATTTTAATATGGGAGCCGGTAGTTACACGCTTGCTTCTTCAACAGAACATGCTTTCTTCGCTAAGTATACACAAAGTGGAAGTTTTGTCTGGGCAAGGCAATTATTAGGGCAAACAGCTAGTTCTTCATTGTTCGGAATAACAACTGATGCTTCAAGTAATATTTATATAACCGGGACTTTTAACGGTGGAGTAATTGATGTGGATCCGGCAAATCCGGGAACCAACACAATTGCACCAATTTCCATTTCAGATATGTTTGTTGTAAAGTATGATGCTAACGGATCATATCAATGGCATTTGCATATAACAGGTCCGGGAGCTAACGTAATTCCGGCAAGCATTGTCACAGACACTCAAGGAAATGTTATTGTTGCAGGCACGATGGATGCAACCGGATTGCCAATAGAAATGAATCCAGCCGGCCCTTCATGGACAATCGACCCGAGTCCAAATAGCAAACAGGTTTTCGTAGCAAAGTACAACTCAAATGGTGTTTTATCCTGGGCATTAGATTTTGGCGGAACTCAAAACGATTATGTTTATGAAGTTTTATCAGACGCTTCAGATAACATTTATGTCTGCGGTGACTTTAGAGGTTCAGCAGATTTTAATCCAATTTCTTCTCCTGCTACAGTGTCAACTTCAATTGGAAGTGCAGATATGTTTGTCGCTAAGTATGCTTCAAATGGGAGTTTAAGTTGGGTTAACACTATGGGAGGTGGCGCAGCAGATGAAGGGATTTATAGAATGGCTTTAGATAATAATTCTGACCTTTATGTTTCTGGCTATATGTCAAGCCCAACCATGGATGCCGATCCAGGAGCAGGAGTACAAACGTTAAGTAAAATTGGTTCAACTACATTTGACGTGTTTCTTGGAAAGTATAATGGAACCACAGGAGCTTATGTTTGGGCAAAAAATACAGGCGGGCCTGGTTTAGGTATTTGTCATGATATTGCATTGGACGTTCAAAACAATATCTATTTAACAGGACCTTTTGTAACGGGATATGATTTCGATTTTTCTCCAACCTTAACACATAGCCTCACTACCTTGACCAGTGGTGGATTTCCGGATATTTATATCAGTAAGTATGACCAATCAGGCCAACATTTACTGACGAAGAATTTTGGCGGAGCAAACAATAATGGTAATGAAGGTGATTATATATATGTGAATCCTTCAAATGAAATTATCTTAGCGGGTTTGTATGGCAATACAATCAATTTTGACCCAGTAGGCTCTAATACTTTACAGACTTACGGATTAAAAGATATGTTTTTAAATAAGTATTTCCAGTGTATTCCGGCAGAAACTCCAACATTATCCGGCACCTCTTATTCTGTTTGTTCTAATGGTGTGGCTACAGTGTCTGTAGTTAATGGAAATTTAAATTCAAACACCACTTGGGTTTGGAGTGCTTTATCCTGTGGCAGTTTTTCTTCTGGAACTGGTACTAGTTTCACTGTCTCACCAATTTTACCTACAACATATTTTGTTAGAGGTGAAGGTGGTTGTGCAGCAGCAGGAAATTGTGCAAGTGTAACAATCGTGCCTCTTAGCTCAAAAGATATTACCGGTATGGTTACAGAAAACAGCAATCCGGTTCCCGGAAAAGTAGTGTTATTTAAATATGAGGGACCATTAACAAAATGGGATTCTATAACATATCAAAACATCAATGCATTAGGTGAGTACACGATGAATGCGGTAAATGAAGGAACATATATCATTCAAGCAATTCCAAACAACCCAACATTGCAAATTTCTTATGCTCCAAACAAGCTGACCTGGAAAGAAGCATTAGTGTTTAATCACGGTTGCTTAAATATTACAACTCAAAATATAGCTGTTGCTCCTTTAGTGAATCCTGGGATGGGTCCCGGAGTGATTTCGGGTAAAGTAACTGAAGGAATTGGATTCGGTCAAAGAGGTGAGACAGCTGTGCCCGGTAATCCAATCGGTGGTTTAAATATTAAAGTTGGTAAAAATCCCGGCGGTGCTTATAACGCTCAAGGTCGAACCAATGCTGCAGGTGAATATACATTATCAGGATTGGACACTTGCCAAGCCGGTGAAACTTATTTTGTATTTGTTGATATTCCGGGGCTTGATACAAATGGAACTTATCATTTAGCAATAAACACAGGAAGTTTGACCCATAGTAATATTGATTTTATTGCTGACTCAGATTACGTTAGACCGGCTTCGGGCGTAGGATTTTTGGAATGGAATAAAGAACAAAAGGGAATATGGTTTTATCCGAACCCAGCTTCATCGAAAATCTATATTTCAGCAAAAGGGATAAAAGATGAATTTGAGTTAAGTATTTATGACTTAAATGGTAGACATTTAATGAAGAAGGAGGTTCAAGCTAACCATATTTTAAATGACTATCAACTTGATGTTTCTGAATTCAATCCCGGAATCTATTTTATAAGAATTATTTCCGAAGAATACATTAAATCAGAAAAAATAATAATAGTAAAGCAATAAATTTTATGATGAAGAAAA
>JBFWYJ010000163.1:0-7200 GCA_050186555.1 Bacteroidia bacterium | reverse complement strand
TTAGAACCTCCAATGGCTCTTTACCTTCTGTTTTTGCAATTATTTGATCTAGCTTGTTCAATTATTTCAATGCGCTTAATATGTCGTTTAAAATATCTTCTTTATGTTCCAAACCTATGGATATTCTAATCAGTCCTGGACTTATTCCAACAGATAATCTTTCCTCTTCAGACAATTTACAATGTGTTGAAGAAGCAGGATGCGTTGCAATGGAACGCGAATCACCCAGGTTTGGAGAAATAAGAATCATTTCGAGTTTATCCATAAATTGCTTGGCTGCTTCATAACCGCCTTTTAAAGTAATTGTGATAATTCCTCCGCCTGCTTTCATTTGCTTTTTTGCTATATCATAATGGGGATGAGATTTTAAGTATGGATAGGAAACATTATCTAACGCCTCATGTCCTTCTAAATTTTCAGCCACGAATAATGCATTTTCACAATGGCGCTCCATTCTCAAAGAAAGCGTTTCTAAACTTTTACTAATCACCCATGCGTTAAACGGACTCATAGACGGACCTGTCAATCGACCAAATAAATAAATTTCCTTAATTAGCTCCTTTCTTCCGACAACAACACCGCCAAGCGCCCTGCCCTGTCCATCCATGTATTTGGTGGCTGAATGAATAACTAAATCTGCACCAAGTTTGATTGGTTGTTGTAAATAAGGAGTAGCAAAACAATTATCAACTATTACAAGTAAGTTATGTTTTTTTGCAACTGAAACTACATATTCTAAGTCAATTAATTCAATTGCTGGATTAGTAGGTGTTTCGAAATAAATAAATTTTGTCTCAGGCTTTATTAGGCTTTCAATTTTATTTGCTTCAGATGTTCCAAAATAAGAATATGAAATATTCCATTTAGGAAAATGCTTTGTAAAAATTGCATGAGTTGCGCCAAAAACAGAAGAACATGAAATCACGTGGTCTCCTGATCTTAATAGCGTCATGAAAGTCGTAAAAATAGCCGCCATACCGGAGGCTGTTGCAAAACCATCTTCTGCACCTTCCATTAGTGCAACTTTTTCTATAAACTCACTAGTGTTTGGATTAACATAGCGAGAATACATAAAAGCATCAGTCTCTTCACTGAAAGCAGCTCTCATATCTTCAGCCGTATCAAACACAAAACTGCTTGTTAGATACAAAGGCACAGAGTGCTCGTTGTTCTCACTTCTTTCGAATTGATTACGTATGGCTATTGTTTCAAATTTCTTATCCTTCATTTCCATTTAATGTTAACTTGTACGTAATATTCGAATAAGCTTCAAGCGTTTTAGAGACAGAACAATATTTTTCCAAAGACAATTTTATGGCTCGATGCACTTTTTCCAATTCTACCTCGCCCTCTACTTTGTAATGCAAAACGATGTCTTTAAAAATAGAATGAGATTCAACCTTTTCTTTTACGCCTTCAATTTCTACCTTAAAGTCTTGCACAATTTGCTTTTGCTTATTCAATATCAACAATATATCAATACTGCTACAGCCGCCCACAGCGGCTAACAACAATTGCATAGGCCTAAAACCCGTTCCTTCTCCTCCTATGTCAGGAGAGCCATCCATTAGGATTAAGTTGCCGTCTTCGTTTTTGGCTTCCATCCTAAACTTATCATTCAATCTTTTAACCTCAATTTTCATATCATCAATTTGCCACAAATTTAGCAGATTAAAATGAGTTTATTCCGTTAACTGTTGTGTATTTCATTGTGTATTTAACCCCTGGATTAATGTATTTGTAAATACTATGGCTGGCCAACGCCGCTTCATGAAATCCGCATAGAATTAATTTTAATTTATTTTCGTAGGTATTAATGTCGCCTATAGCGTAAACCCCCTCAATGTTCGTACGATAATCATTCGTATTAACCACTAAGGCATTTTTCTCAATTTCTAAGCCCCAATTTTCCATTGGCCCAAGTTTCGGACTTAACCCAAACAATGGAATCAAATTATCAGCCTCTATTATACATTTTTCTTTTGTTTTCGTATTAACAAGACCAACAGCTTTCAAAACATCCAAACCTTCAACGTGAGTTAAATTAGTATTCAAAAATAGCTTAATCCTTTTTTCTTCTGCTAATTTGAAAACCTTGTTCACACTATCCGGAGCGCCACGAAAAGACTCACTTCTGTGAACCAGCGTAACTTCTTTTGCAATGTTTGCCAAGAAAATTGTCCAATCTAAAGCGCTGTCACCACCGCCGGCCAAAATAACTTTTTTATCTCTATAGATTTCCGGATCAAGAACCATATAAGAGACTCCTTTTCCGTTTTCAAAAATTTCTAAGTTATCTGCATCCGGTTTGCGTGGTTCAAAACAGCCTAAACCACCAGCTATAATAACAGCACGAGCGTTTATTTTTGTTCCCATGTTGGTTGTAAGAACAAAATCCCGATCAGCAATCTTATCCAATTTCTCTACACGCTCTCCAAATGTGAATGTTGGTTTGAAAGGCTCGGCCTGCTTCAACAAATTATCTACCAATTCCTGGGCTAAAATACTGGGAAAACCTGGAATATCGTAAATCGGCTTTTTAGGATAAATTTCTGAAAGCTGCCCACCCGCTTGTGGTAAATAATCAATCAAATGACAGCGCATCTTTAATAGTCCGGCTTCAAATATTGCGAATAAAGCTACGGGGCCAGCTCCAATAACTGCTATGTCTGTTGTTATCATATTAAATTATTTATCGAATTAATTATGCTTTTTAAACTTATTAATATTACCACCACCCCAACAAGTAATAATCCTTTTTTTGTAGGGATCTTAGTGGAAAAGTAAATCGATAGTGGTGCTGCAATCATTCCTCCAATAACCAAGCCTAAAATTATTTGCCAGTGTGATAAGCCAAATATGATTATGAATGTTAGTGTACTCATAATTGCAACAAAAAATTTTGCTAAATGCGATGAGCCAATTGCATATCTTAGATTCCTTCCTCCCGCTACAAGTGAAGTTGTTACTATAGGCCCCCATCCTCCTCCTCCTACGGAATCCAGGAGGCCGCCAAAAAAAGCAACGGGAAAAATATGCTTTACTTTCTCCTTCTTTCTAATAGAAACATTCAAAGCTCTTAATATGATAATGGTGCCTAGAATTAGTGTGTAGGTAGAAACAATTGGTTTTATTAATCCTACATATTCTTTACTAAAATTGGCAATTACAATAGCTCCAATTGCCGCCCCACAAATACCTGGAATTAATAATTTTTTAAATAGTTTTTTATTCACGTTTTTATGCCGCATATAAATAAGTGAACTTGAACCGGTAGTAAATATTTCAGCAGCATGCATACTTGCACTTGCTATCGCAGGTGTAATAAATGGAATTCCCAGACTCAAAAGAAATGTTGTTACACTTACACCATATGCCATGCCTAATGCGCCATCAATCATTTGGGCTATAAATCCACCTATCACAAAGTAATAGAAATTAGGTCCTACTGTGTCAGAAAATGCTCTCTTAAAATCTGACATCGTTTCAATTGGCACATATGATAACAGCAAATGACCAACAAGCATTGAAACAATTACTAATATAGAGTATAGCCCTGCACTAATAATCTTCGATTTAATGCTTTTCTTCTGGGCAGGTAATTTATACTCTTTAGTTAATTCATCAAGAACTTTCACCTTGCTACTAAAATCACCTTTGAGCGTTTCTCTTATATCATAGAGATTCTCCAAAACTTCTTGCGTTTCATCCGGAAAAACTTCATTCAGTGTCTCTTTAACTCTCTTGGCCATTGTGGGAGATTTGCCATTGGTTGATATAGCAATTTTTAAGTCGCCTTTTTTTACAATTGAGCCTAAATAAAAATCACATGCCTCAGGTTTATCCGCACTATTTACCAATAAGTGTTTCGATCTTGCTCTACTTCTAATATACTTGCTTAAATCAAAATCATTTACTGCAGTAACTATTATATCCTTTCCTTCTAAATCTTTGTCGTCAAAAGGCTTCCTTAATAAAGTTAAGTTTTGATTTAGCATCACTATTTCTTCTATTTCTCTGTTGATGCTCTTTGCGACTATAGTTACTTTCGTAAGGGGGCTATTCTCCAAGATTGCATTCAGTTTTTCCAAAGCAACGGCGCCTCCTCCTACAAGTAAAACATGTAGATTCTCAAGCTTAAGAAATACTGGAAACAATTTATTTGCAGGAGATACAGACATTAGTTCAAAGAAAAATATTTTTTATCCGTTAGTAATTCATAATATGGGTGTAATTGCACAACATTTCCTATGATTATAATCGCAGGAGATTTTATTCTCTCTTCTTTTACCAATAATTCAATATTTGTAAAATCACCAATTGCTATCTTCTCATTTGGTAATGTTCCATTTTCGATTACTGCTACAGGCGTTCCTTGTTTTTTAAATTTGTGATATACCTTACTGATCTCTCCCAATTTACTTAGCCCCATTAACACAACAATTGTTGCCTTGGACTTTGCCGCTAAGTAAATATCCCTAGAAAGTTCTCCGGTTCTCGTTGTTGCAGTAACAACCCAAAAACTTTCGCTTAATCCCCTGTGTGTTACAGGAATTCCTGACAATGCAGGAACGCCTGTTGCACTTGAAATTCCCGGCACAATTGCCGTTTCAATATTAAATGCTTCTGCGTATACCAGTTCCTCTTTCCCTCTTCCAAACACAAATGGGTCGCCGCCTTTTAGTCTTACCACCCTGCCTTTAGTTAATGCTTTTTCAACAATTAAGTTGTTTATTTGTTCTTGAGTGTATGAATGCTTATTATTTCTTTTCCCAACATAAATTTTCTCACTCTCAATTGGTGCGTACTTCAATAATATTTTGTTTGCCAATGCGTCATATAATACCACATCTGCCTCACTTAAAGCATTAATGGCTTTTATGGTTAATAGCTCAGGATCGCCAGGACCGGCACCAACTACTGTTAATTTTGGATTTATTTCTTTTTTCATGTTTTAATCTTTAATGGTTAATAATCTGTTTCGTGTAGCTCATCACAATCAACAACATCGTGATGAGCATTGCATACACATAACCATTAGACGCCAACTATCTATTAATAAATTAAACATTTGTTTTTGTTTTAATATTTCTGTGTTCGATTACCCTATTCAAAAACTCACTTGCTTCTTTCGCATAACCTTTTGCAAAAACTTCACTTGGACTTTTGACTTTAATCTGTAAGACCAAATCTTCGAAAGAACCATTTAGACTAATTCTTTCTTTCTGAACAACTTTCTCATCAAAATCCCTTATCAGTTGGTGGTGAGTATTTACGTGAATTCCTTCTTCCAAGAGAACTGCTTTGGCTGCATGAATCATAGCTGCATATGAATAATAAATGCTGTCGCCATATTTTTGTTCATTTAAAGCCTCGTAACTCCAAACCAATTTCTCTTCAGCTTCAAATATTAATGTTTGAACCAAATCTATCACTACCCCGGCACATTCACCAACACCGATAGCGGTTTTAAACTTTTCGTCTGAGCCCCAA
This sequence comes from Bacteroidia bacterium, assembly GCA_050186555.1. Taxonomy (GTDB): domain Bacteria; phylum Bacteroidota; class Bacteroidia; order B-17B0; family Aurantibacillaceae; genus Aurantibacillus. Next base: position 1,707 of record JBFWYJ010000163.1, on the reverse strand, counting down.
TCAATATATTCTTCATCAGAAATAGTTGAATTATCAGACAAAGGCTTTAATAGTTGATAGAAATAATCCTTCCCGTTTCTTAAATAATACTCATTAAATGATTCGTCTTTTTCTGCTTTACTATTAAAATCATTTAACAATAATCGAATCACATCAGGAACTCTTCTGCTCAATACTTTAATTACTTTCTCTGCAACTCTGCCATTACCATTTCCAAGTGTTCCGCCGCCAAGTAATACCTGTGCCGCCGGTGCAGTTTTACCATTAACCTTTATTGAGCTGCCGTGAAAACCAATTTGCGCTAAACCATGTTGACCACATGAGTTCATGCAGCCGCTTATTTTTATTTTTATTTGTTTCTCATAAACAAGTTCGGAATACTCATCGTTCAACAACTCCTCTAATTCAATTGCCAAACGTGTACTGTTCGAAATTGCAAGATTACAAGTGTCTGTTCCCGGGCATGAAGTTATGTCAAAAATAGAATCAAAGCCCGGCAGCGCCAATCCGATAGTGTTTAACTCTTGGTACAACTCAAATAAACTCTCTCTTTCTATATCCTTTATTAATATTCCTTGATTGATTGTCAGTCTTAAGTCATTCTTATTTGCATATTTCTTTACTACCGACACTAACAATCTGGCTAAGCTCGAAGTAATGTTTCCTAAAACGATTCTTACATAAGCAGCAAACAAACCTTCTTGCTTTTGCTTTATAACATTTGTTCTTAGCCAAACATTGAACTGTTCATCATTATTAAATGGAAGATGATACTCCTCATTTGGGTAATTGACCCCCTCATCGTTCGTTCTTATTTCATACTGCGCAGAAAGCAATGCATTTTCCTCTTCTAAAATTAAATTCTGGAATTGATCTATTCCTATTTGATTAATAAGGTACTTCAACCTTGCTTTATTTCTGTTATTTCTTTCGCCATATCTATCAAATACTCTTAATACAGATTCTATAAATGGAATGAGTTTATTTACAGGTAAAAACTCAAATGCAACCTTTGCCAGAAATGGTTGCGCACCCAATCCTCCTCCAATCAAAACCCTGAAACCACGCTCGTTACTAGAATTTAATTTAGGAATGAATCCTAAATCGTGAATGTAGGTAACCGCCGTATCTTTGTCATTATTTGAGAAGGCAATTTTAATTTTTCTTCCTAGTTCCTGTCCAAATGGTTTGCGTAAAAAGTATTTGAATACTTCTTCTGCATAAGGACTTACGTCAAATATTTCGTTAGGGTCTATTCCTGCTTCAGCTGATGCTGTAATATTGCGAACAGTATTTCCACAAGCCTCTCGCAATGTTATTTCATCCAGTTCCAATTTTGCCCATAGCTCGGGAGTGTGTTCTAAACTCACATGATGAATTTGAATATCTTGCCTTGTAGTTAAATGTAAATTTCCATTTGAATAAATATCACTTACTTCAGCGACGCGTTCCAGCTGATTTGTTGTGATCTTTCCAAACGGAAACTTTATTCTTACCATTTGTACACCAGGTTGCCTTTGGCCGTAAACGCCTCTTGCTAAACGAAGGCTTTTAAATTTATCATCTGCAATTTTGCCTTCTTTGAAAGCTCTTATCTTTTGATCTAACTCAATAATATCTTTCTCAACAAGTGCTTTAGTTGAGTGATTTATCAATTCTAATTCTGTTCTGAAACTTTGCATTTATCAATATTTAAGTCAATAAAAA
>JBFWYJ010000162.1:0-7235 GCA_050186555.1 Bacteroidia bacterium | reverse complement strand
AAAACCAAATACATCATCACCAGGTATGGGGTTACAACAATTAGCCAATTTATAGTCAAGCTTCTGTAAATCATCACCAATTACTAACATATCAGAGTTTCCTCTGGCGCTGGTGATGAGTTGTTCTAAATTTGGTTCCTCTTTCTTCTTTCTTCCTCTTTTCTTTGGTAACTCTTTAAACTTAATAAATGCCTTAATTTCTGCTACATCAACATTCCCTTTGGCTGTCCTATAGAACAACTCCTGAGATGATGGAAGTTTTAAGTAGCTTACCATCTCGTTAATATTTTGTAGCGTAAATTCCAACTTACACTTATAAAATTTTTTTTCCAAGACCTCTCTGCCTTCTTCAGCGATTTTTCTTCTTTGTTCTTTAAGGGAATTACGAATTTTAGATTTTGCTCGTGCAGTAACAACCAATTTCAACCAATCGTCTTTTGGTGACTGTTTGGTACTTGTTACAATCTCAATTTGGTCGCCACTTTTGAGCACATAGCTTAAAGAAACCATTTTATGATTAACCTTTGCGCCAATACATTGTTCGCCAACTTTTGTATGAATATCAAATGCAAAATCCAAAGCAGTTGCGCCTTGAGGCAATGATTTCATATCTCCCTTTGGCGTGAAAACAAAAATTTCATCACTAAATAAATTGAGCTTAAAATCATCTATAAATTCTAACGCGTTTGGGTCAGGATTATCCAATACTTCCCTTACACGTTGAAGCCAAACTTCAAGATTATTCTCTTTTTCTGCTGCCGCCTCTTTATACTTCCAGTGCGCTGCATAACCCTTCTCCGCCAACTCATCCATTCTCACCGTGCGAATTTGTACCTCAACCCATTTCCCTTCCGGTCCCATTACTGTTGTATGCAAACTCTCGTAACCATTGCTTTTAGGTGTACTTATCCAATCTCGCAATCTATCAGGACTTGGATGATAAAAGTCTGTTATTATAGAATAAACTTTCCAGCAATCAGACTTCTCATGTTCTAAGGGTGTATCTATTACAATACGAATGGCAAACAGGTCATAAATCTCTTCAAACGTTACATTCTTGTTTATCATTTTATTGTAAATACTAAAAATAGATTTTGGACGACCAAAAATTTCAAACTTCAAATTCTGTTCTTTCAGTATTTCTTCTAATGGCTCAATAAACTTTTGGATAAATCTCTTCCTTTCGGGCTCGGTTTCTGTCAATTTAACTGCAATATCATAATAAACATCAGGATTAGTATATTTCAATCCCAAATCTTCCAACTCCGTTTTAATGGCATTCAACCCCAATCTGTGTGCTAAGGGAGCATAAAGAAATAAGGTTTCACTTGCAATTTTAATCTGCTTATCCTTTTTCATATGATGCAGTGTTCTCATATTATGAAGTCGATCAGCCAATTTGATTAAAATGACGCGAATATCCTCACTCATTGTGAGTAGGACTTTTCGGAAGTTCTCTGCTTGTATTGAAGCATTTTTATCTAGAACGCCGGAAATTTTTGTTAGCCCATCGATAATTTGAGCCACCTTTTCACCAAACAGTCCGGAAATATCTTCAAGCGTTAAATCAGTGTCTTCAACCGTGTCATGAAGCAAAGCGCAAACAATTCCAATTGAACCCAGGCCTATTTCTTCAGCACAAATTTGGGCAACAGCAATTGGGTGATAAATATACGGCTCACCGCTTTTTCGCCGCATTTCCTTATGGGCCTCAACAGCAACTTCATATGCTTTTCTAATAAGTTGTTTATCGCCCTTTTCTAAATTTCTTTTACAGGCTTTAATTAACGCTTTATACCTGTTCAGAATCTCTTTTCTTTCCTCTTCAATGTCGATTTCCATGTTGATGAGTTACAATCCTTGAAGTTACTTATATTTAGTGAAAATTAATAACCGGAAAAACATTCTTCGATTAATTAAATATTTTCTTCGTTCATTTTTTCTAAGGGGGCCTGTTCAATCCATTATATTATTAATTGACGAATATAAGTTTGAAAAAATGTATGGATTAAAAACTGGGAAGGTTGTTGTGCATAATTCCGAATCTCAATTTCCATATCAAGCTTGTGCCCACTATGTTCTGAACAAAGTGTTTGATCAAATTAAGCCCTATTTGGACTATCAATTTATCGATATTGGCTGTGGAAAAGGCAGGGTATTGTTGGTAGCCCAAAAATATGGATTCAGCTCAATTATCGGAATTGAAATGTCTAAAGAATTAACAACGCTTGCCAATATTGAAATAGACAAATTTGGCCAATCTAATTCGAAAGTTAATATTCAAGCCTTTTGTGAGAATGCAATTTATTTTGATTACCCAAATAGAGATTCGGTCGTCTTTTTATTTAATCCATTTGATGCAAACATGCTTGAAAAATCATTAAATACGTTGCTTCAAAAAAACAAAAAGGAAATTATTCTAGTTTATGTAAATCCTGTTTTCTCAGAAATTATTGGCAAATTTCCTTTTCGAAAACTAAATAAAGTAAAAACGAATTTTTACACAGAGGCCATAATTTACAGAAGGATTACTTAGGTTCAAAAATTGGCTCTTGTTTTTTAGGGTCTGGTTTTTTGGTGTTATCGTTCTTGTTTTTTGGATTCCTGGCATCAACATCTTCATCTGTTACCCACTTGCCTTTTCTTTGATACATTGAATCATAGCTTCCATCAGGGCCATAATACTGGTAGAGGCCTTCCAAAACATGTCCCTCCTCTCTTGGGCCGAGATGGCTGTATATTATTCTGTTTGCTTTTTGATTATACTTTAAACTCATAGTAATTTCAGAACTATACTCAAACATAATTCTTCGTGGATTTTTTCTAGCAAACTTAAATACATCTTTTCCAAACACAGGTAAGCCGTTTGGCTTAAAATACAGTACATCTATGAACTTTCTTTGTACAAGTTTATCATTCCCATCCCAACCAAGTAAAGTATAATAACCATCGCACTCTATTATCTGATAATATAACATTCCGAACCATTTTTTTGGCAGCCCAACATGTAGTTCCGGTTTTTTTATGCTTGACGATTGATCTATTAACTTATAATAATCGTATTGTGTAGAAACTTCCTTTTTAAATAATCCTTTCTTAATTTTCTTCTCCATTTTCACCATTAAAAAGCCAAAATAATAATGTGTCTCATCAGACTTCGGAACATTCCATGTCAATAAAATAAAATGGCCATCTTTTGGACGCAGCGTTGAAATTTCTTTTAAGCTATCAAAAGGGAAGTTCAATGCGCTTTCATGGGCGGCGATTTGTTCTATTGCGCTAATGAACTTCTTGTTAGATTCAAATTTCTCCTTGTCGTCTTTCAATTTGAAGATTTCGTTTTGTAAAACCTTAAGTTCGTTTAATTTGGCGACATACCACAGTTTGTTTGTATCAGCTAGTAATGATGAGTGCCCTTTAATATAAAAAAAGGTCAAAATAAAGAATACAAAATATTTGTGCATTTTAAAGATTAACGCAAATATCTGAATTTTGTTACGGAGCTTTGCTTAAATTGATTAAAATTACCAGCTATTTTACGTTCAAAACTACAATATTTACACCTCATCATTGGCTACTTTATGCTAATAGTTCTTTGGTTTTCGGGCTGGCATTACCGCACAACTATTTACTTAATTCACCAGGCAAAAGGACAGTTTTCGATACTATTTCATACAGAATCCATTGATGAATTCAAGAAAAAAGGCACTTTAAACGAGAAGCAACTTGCCTTACTCGATTTAATTCCTCAACTCAAAAAGTATTCGGTAGATAGCCTTGGTTATAAGCCAACATCGAACTTCGAAACCATATTTAATCAAAATGAAAAACCCATATTATATGTCATTTCTGCAAGCGAAAATTACTCTCTCGTGCCCTATTTGTGGCGGTTTCCATTAATTGGAGATGTATCATACAAAGGTTTCTTTGATAAGAATTTAGCCGAAATTGAATTAAATAAATTAAAGTGCAACGGCTATGATGTTAGCATAAGACCGGTTTCTGCCTGGAGTACGCTTGGATGGTTGAGCGATCCTCTGCTGAGCTCACATCTCAATAAAGAGAAAGGAGATTTTTGCAATTTACTTTTTCATGAATTATTTCATGCTACTTATTATGATGCAAGTAATGTTGATTTAAATGAAAACTTAGCAACGTTTATAGCTGATAAAGCAACCTTGCAATTCCTGTCTACTGACACCCTTAACCTTAATTTGTATAAACAGAGCCAGACAAAATATAATTTGCTAAACCAACTATTGTCGGAATCCAATATTCAATTAAAAAAATTCTATTCGGAACAAGCTAATCGAGTAAATATTATTGCCAAACAGAAGTTCCTTTATAATATAAAATGTAAAATTGATTCATTTATATACGATTCTACTATGGCCCTCAAAACAAAAACGAAAATCGACGCTGAGCAAAACGCCTTTTTCATTGATTATATCCAATATCACAGCCAGCAAGACAGTTTAGAAAATGCTTTTAACAAAATTTATAAAGGAAGCATTCGTCGCATGGTACAATCTTTGACAAAAAACTAGTGACTTATCATTATATTTGAGACTCATAGGACTAGTCATGAAAGCATTTAAATATTTCTTTTTTCTCTTAACATTTGCCGGTTTCTTAGCTGCGCAAAATCAGTATCACATTACTTTTAACATTAAAAATAATACTGATACAACCATGTATTTGATTCGAACGTTGTTCGACCGTCAGTATGTATCTGATACTTGTAAAAACATAAAAGACGGCAAGGTTGTTTTTAAAGGAACTAAAAAGCTGGAACCTGGAGTTTATACACTGGTTAGCCAAGAAAAATCAATCTATTTTGATTTCCTAATAAACGAATCCTACAAGTTCACTATTTCTTATGATAGGAATGATATTGCAAATACATTAAGCACCAAAGACAGCAAAGAGAATGCATACATGTTTGAATATTTAAAGTATATGACAAATAAGAATTCGGAATACAATGAGTTCAAAAATAATTTAAAGTTCAAATCCAAAGAAGATAGTTTGAAAAAGGTTTCGGAGAAACTGGAAAAAATGAACGTTGACATTAAAAAGTTTGAATCTGCTTTCATGAAAAAAGTAAACGGGACTTTTGTTTATGATTTTCTAAATATGAAGGCAGAAAAAGAAGCAGAAAAGGTGCCACTGGCCAGCAATGGAAGGCCGGATAGTTTATTCAGATATTACTACTACAAAAATCATTTTTTAGACGGCATTGATTTTAAAGATAATCGCATTGTAACCATCCCGTTTTTTGACGACAGAATTAAACGGTATTTAGATGGTGTAATTTACCAATACTCACCGGATACTTTAATTGCGGAAATTGACAAAATTCTGGGCGCTTGTAAACAAGATGAAATTGTATACAATTTATTATTAGGTCATTTTACATATAAATCGGAAACCGACAAACGCATGGGGTTTGATAAAGTATTTGTGCATTTGGCTGATAATTATATTACAAATGGTAGGGCCAAAAACGTGTATAGTGAAGAGACAATTGAGGTAATAAAGAAAAGAGTTGATATTATGCGTAATCTTTTAATAGGATCTAAGGCCGTTGACTTATACATGATTGATACCATTAACGCAGAAAAAATTTCAAAAATGGGCTTCGATACAGTAAAAACAAGTACCGGTGCCACTGATTTGTACTATAAAAAACAAGAAGAATTAACCCCCTATTTCCGCTCTTTATATATGTTGAACGCCAAATACACCGTTCTGGTTTTTTGGGATGTGGATTGTAGTCATTGTCAAACTGAAATTCCAAAATTAGTTGAGAGCTTGGAGCCTTTAAAAGGAAAAGTTGATTTCAAGGTTTTCTCCGTCTATACCCAAACAGATTATGTTAGATGGAAAAAGTTCATCATAGATCATAAATTAGATTTCTTTAATGTGTTTGACCCAATTCACTTAAATAACATTAAAGTGAAATATGATATTAATGCAACTCCGGTAATTTATGTACTTGATAGAAATAAAATAATAAAAGGTAAGAAGCTTAGTGCTGAGCAAGTGCCTGAATTATTAAAATACCTTGAAAGCATTGAATCAAATTAATTACTTATGAAAACGAGAACTATACTTACACTATTTTCTGCAATAGCTTTTTCAACTTTATTCGGACAAAAAGGTTACGATATAAAATTTAGCATGAAAGGCAGTCCTGATACAATGGCTTACATTGTGAAGTATATATTTGACCAACAATACATAGTTGATACTTGTAAAAACATTAAAAATGGTCAGATTCGCTTTAAGGGCAAAGAAGATTTAGATAAAGGGGTTTACACTTTAGTGAGTCAGGGTAAGTCCATTTATTTCGATTTTTTTGTTAATGAAAATCAGAAATTCACAATTAGTTGTGATTACAGTGATATTGTAAACACCTTAAAGGTCACAGGCAGTAAGGAGAATGAAAATTTCATTTCATATATCAGATTCATAACAAATAAAAACAATGAATTTGGTAAGCACAGAGACAAAACAAAGGGAATGTCAAAAGAAGACAGTACAACTTTCATGAAGGAAAAACTCACCAAGATGAATGAAGAAGTAATGAAGTTTGAGTCAGATTTTATGAACAAAACAAAAGGAAGTTTTGTTTATGATGTTCTAAATCTTAAGACAGAAAAAAATCCTACTGATATTCCAAAAGCGAGTAATGGCAGGCCTGATAGCGTTTACCAATATTACTACTACAAATCTCATTTTTTTGAGGGCGTAAACTTTAAGGACGAAAGAATTATTAGAACGCCTTTTTTTGACGATAGAATTAAACGATATTTCGATCATGTTATTCTTCAACATCCTGATACCATTATTCAAGAAATAGATAATATTCTTGGAGCCTGTGATAAAGACAATTTAATTTACAACGTGTTAATTGGTCATTTTACCTATAAGTATGAGCAAAGTAAAGTGATGGGATTTGATAAAGTTTTTGTACATGTATGCGATAAATATATTTTAAGTGGTAATGCAAAAGAAGTCTACGATGATGAAACGGTGAAAAAGATAAAAGAACGTGTAGACATAATGCGTAATTTGTTACTTGAATCAAAAGCGCCTGAATTGTATATGATTGATACAACGGCCGGAAAGGAAGTTCTAAAGATGGGATTTGATACTGCAAAATCTAGTCAGGGTGTAACTTCACTTTATTATAAGAATTTGTAAAAACTCACTCCAATGTTTAGAACACT
>JBFWYJ010000161.1:0-7246 GCA_050186555.1 Bacteroidia bacterium | reverse complement strand
CAAAGCAACCTGTAAAAGGAACTATTGCAAGAGGTTACTTAACTTACGCTTATTCGAATACACCCGAAGGGTATGAGCTAGCCGGAGCTAATTTAAAGAGTCCATTAGATATGTCTCAAAGAGAAAAGTGGGAAGCAGAAGGTGAAGTTCTTTATGGAAAGTTCTGTGTTCATTGCCATGGTTCTAGTGGTGGCGGTGATGGCAAAGTTGGTGGTAAGCTTCCCGGCCCTCCTCCTGCATACAATGGTCCTTTGAAGAATTTACCGGAAGGAAAAATTTTCCACTCAATAACATATGGAAAAAACTCAATGGGTTCGCATGCTAGTCAATTAAATGCAGAAGAAAGATGGAAGTTAGTTGCTTACGTTCAAAAATTGCAAGGCCCAAAGGAAACAGCTGTTGCAGATTCAACTGCTGCTCCTGCTAAACCTGTTGAAGAAGTTAAAGAAGAGGCTAAGCCAGAAACACATTAATAGTAATACTTAGAAAGTTCAAATTTATGAATACCGACAAATTAAATTTTACCATCCCATCAAAAACAAAAATGATGGCCATGATATTGATGGCAATTGGGTTAATATCCATTATTGCTATGTTTGTTATGGATAAAGGAAATGAGGCTGAGCATTATCATGCAGGAACAAGAGCTTGGGCAAATGTTTTCACAGGTTCCTTCTTTTTTATGGCTTTATCGCTTGGCGCAGCTTTCTTTTTAGGCCTTCAATATGCAGCAGAAGCAGGTTGGGCAACAACAGTAAAGAGAATTATCGAGGCAGTTTCAATGTACCTGCCTTGGGGTTTAAGTTTTATGATGTTGTTGTTTATTCTTGGTCAGTTTGTGCATGCGCATCACATTTACCATTGGATGGCTCCCGGTATTGCTGATCCCGCAAGTGAAAATTATGACTCTGTAATTGCTGCCAAAAGCGGTTATTTCGGATGGTTCTGGTGGTTAAGAACAATCCTTTATATGATTGGTTGGATGTATTTCACGATGAAGTTACGCAAGAACTCAATTGCAGCGGATCAATTAGAGATTGATGTAAATAACAGTTATCATTGGAAAAACGTAAAACTCGGCGCTTGGTTTATGGTATTGTTTGCAGTTACATCTTCAACAGCATCATGGGATTGGGTAATGAGTATTGATACACATTGGTTCTCTACTTTATTCGGTTGGTATGTGTTTTCGGGTATGTGGATTAGTGCTATTGTAGCAGTAACTGTATTGGTTATCTGGTTAAAACGTTTGGGTTATCTTGAGTTTGTAACAGAAAGTACTATTCATGATTTAGGTAAATGGATGTTTGCTATTTCATTCTTATGGACTTACTTATACTTCTCTCAGTTTATGTTGATTTGGTATTCAGATATTCCAGAAGAGGTTATTTATTTTCAAACTCGTTGGGAAAGCTATAAAGCCTTAATGTGGACAGTGTTAATGATTAACTTTGCGTTCCCTATGGTGATGTTAATGAGTAGAGATAGCAAAAGAAATTTCTTCTTCTTAATGTTTGTAGGAACGATAATCTTCATCGGTCACTATTTAGATTTAATAATGATGGTTATGCCCGGAACAGTTGGACATTCTTGGACAGGATTAGGATGGATGGAACTTGGTACATTCTTATTCTTTTTGGGATTGTTTATTTTGGTTGTGCTGAATGCCCTAACCAAAGCACCGTTAATGGTAAAGAATCATCCGTATTTGGATGAAAGTTTACATCATTCAACCTAAATAAATATTGATCTTGAAAAAATAAATTTTTGAAAAAATGAATACAGTATTAGTTCTTTTAGCCATCGTCTTATTAATAATTGCTAGACACCAATTATTAAGAATTATCGAGTTGAGTAGAAACTTGAAGAAGACGAAAGAGTGGACAATCTCTGAAGGTGACAATGACAGAATGGGCAAGGCGCTTATGATTTTCATGATATTTTTCTTCGCATTCTTTTTCTGGCAAGTAATGCGTTGGAATGATAAATTGTTACCGCCTTCAGCATCTGAGCATGGTGTTAAATACGATGCTCTTTGGGATGCCAATATTTACCTAATCACTTTTGTATTTTTAGTAACCAACTTTATGTTGTTTTATTTTGCATATAAGTATCGTGGGAGAAACGATTCTAAAGCAGAATATTTCCCTCACAACAATAAGTTGGAAATGGCTTGGACTGTTATTCCTGCAGTTGCATTGGCCTTCATTATTATTTTTGGTTTGAAGTACTGGAATGAAATCACATCAGAGTCGAAAGAAGCAGATCATGTGTTGGTTGAGCTTTACGCAAAGCAGTTTGACTGGACAGCTCGTTACCCTGGTAAAGATGGTAAATTAGGTTCTACCGATTATCGCCAAATTTCTGGATCTAATGCTGTAGGAATGGATACTGCAGATGTGTTAGGCGATGATGATTTGATTGTAAAAAATGAATTTCATATTCCTGTCAACAAAGAGGTAGTTTTTGAAATGCGTTCTAGAGACGTCATCCATAGCGCCTATATGCCGCATTTTCGCGCACAGATGAATTGTGTACCAGGAATGGTAACCACATTTAAATTCAGGCCTACAAAAACTACAATGGAAATGAGAAATGATCCATATGTAGTGCATATGATGGCTGGAATCAATAAACAAAGAGCTAAAGAAGGAAAAGAACCTGTTGAATTTGATTACGTTCTATTATGTAACAAAATTTGTGGAGGTTCTCACTATAATATGCAAATGAATATTATTGTTGAATCAGAGGCTGATTATAAAGCTTGGTTAGAAAAGCAAAAAGCGTTTAAAACAGTAGCAAGTAAATAAGATAAAAATTTAATTGAGAAAGATAAGATGGCAACTTCTTCAAATCCAACCCTAGAAAATGAGCATTTAGCTCATCACGATCACGTTCATCACCATGATGATGAACATGAAGAAAGTTTCGTGAGTAAGTACATATTCAGTATGGATCACAAAATGATCTCGCGTCAGTTTTTAATTACTGCCGTTGTTATGGCTGTAATTGCAATGACGATGTCGATTATATTCCGTTTACAGTTAGCTTGGCCGGGTGAGAAGTTCGCCATGGTTAATGCTTTGTTAGGAGATAAGTGGGGTAAAGACGGGATTCTTGATCCAAACATGTATTTAGCCTTGGTTACAATTCATGGTACAATAATGGTATTCTTTGTATTGACGGGCGGTTTAAGTGGAACATTCAGTAATCTATTAATCCCTTACCAAATTGGAGCTCGTGATATGGCATCTGGCTTCTTAAATATGCTTTCATATTGGTTTTTCTTTATTTCGAGTTGTATAATGATTGGCTCATTATTTGTTGAAGATGGACCTGCTGCTCCGGGTTGGACAATTTACCCGCCACTTTCGGCCGTTCCTGAAGCAATGCCCGGTTCTAAATTAGGTATGACATTGTGGTTAATTTCAATGACATTATTCGTTGTTTCATCATTATTAGGTAGCTTGAACTATATCGTTACTGTTATCAATTTGAGAACTAAAGGAATGACAATGACCAGAATGCCTCTAACAATATGGGCTTTCTTAATTACTGCTATTTTAGGGGTATTATCTTTTCCGGTTTTAGTTTCTTGCGTTGTATTGCTAATTATGGATAGAGGTTTTGGTACAAGTTTCTACCTTTCCGATATTTATATTGGCGGTCGTCCTTTAGACCAAGTCGGTGGTAGTCCTATTTTATTTGAACACCTTTTCTGGTTCCTTGGTCATCCTGAGGTATACATCGTATTATTGCCAGCATTGGGTATTACATCTGAAATTATTGCAACAAACTCTCGCAAACCAATTTTCGGTTACAGAGCCATGATTGGTTCTATGTTAGCAATTGGATTTTTATCATTTATTGTATGGGGTCACCATATGTATATGACAGGTATGAATCCATTCTTAGGTTCTGTATTCGTATTTACAACCCTATTAATTGCTATCCCGTCAGCTGTAAAAGCATTTAACTATATCACAACCTTGTGGAAAGGAAATATTCAATACTCTCCAGCCATGCTATTCTCTATTGGATTGGTTTCATCCTTTATCACAGGTGGTGTTACAGGTATTATTTTGGCTGATTCAACATTAGATATTAATGTTCATGATACTTATTTCGTTGTAGCTCACTTCCACATTGTAATGGGATTAAGCGCTATCTTCGGAATGTTTGCAGGTGTGTACCATTGGTTTCCTAAGTTATTCTTAAGGATGATGAATAAGAAACTGGGTTACTTACACTTTTGGATAACATTTGTGTGCGCTTATGGCACATTTTTCCCTCAACACTTTTTAGGAATGGCAGGCGTACCACGTCGTTACTATACAAACAGTAATTTCCCAATGTTCGATGACTTAGTAGACATAAATGTTATCGTTACTGTTTCTGCTGTTATTGGTGCGCTTGGACAAGGTGTGTTCTTATTCAATTTCTTCTATAGTATGTTCCGCGGAGAGAAAGCACCTCAGAATCCTTGGAATTCTAATACACTTGAATGGACAAACCCTGTTGCTCATATTCACGGAAACTGGCCTGGACCATTACCTGAAGTACACAGATGGGCTTATGATTATAGCAAGCCTGGAAAAGATGTTGATTTTATTCCGCAGACTGTTCCTTTGGAAGAAGGCGAGCATGACGGAGGAGGTCATTAATATTAATCCCGGGTTTTCCCGGGATTTTTTGTTTGGATTAATATGGAAAGATTAAAAATCAGCTTTGTTATCAATGCTTCACCCAAGCAAGTTTATAGAGACTGGTTAAGTTCCAGGGGGCATTCTGATTTTACGGGAGCGGAAGCAAAAATCACGGCCAAACCAGATTCAAAATTCACAGCTTGGGATGGCTACATTTGGGGCAAGAATATTGAGTTAATCAAAGACAATTACATTAAACAATCTTGGCGAACTAGCGATTTTGATGAGAATTGGCCTGATTCAATTCTTGAGGTAAAACTGAAGCTATTAGGGCAAAAAACTGTTGTCGAGATTATACATTCCAATCTACAAAAAGGTGATGCTAAGAAGTATACTGATGGCTGGAATGACTATTACAAAGAGCCAATGCAGGCTTTTTACGGCATTTAATTATTTTAATCAAAATTTTGGCAAATAAAGAAATATGGGTACATTTGCAGTCCCAAGTCAATTTGACATGGTCCGGTAGTTCAGCTGGTTAGAATACGTGCCTGTCACGCACGGGGTCGCGGGTTCGAGTCCCGTCCGGACCGCAGAAGCCACTCAGAAATGAGTGGCTTTTTTGGTTTTCAGCCTTTTGGTTTGATTTCATTGATGTCACATCTCGCCACAGGAAGTCATAATAAGCCAAAATGTTTCAGAGTTTGTTTCAGGGTTGGAGAAAAATGTTTCGGAGTGGTTGCTTGATGCACAATTTGTAACCTAATGTTATTGAGGTAATAGTAGAATAACAAATTCATCTAAACAAAAAAATGATTTCGAATTGAGGCCTCCACAAAGTTTTTTTGCTTACTTAATTTACAGAAATATTTTTCGTTAGAGCTTTTAAATCATCAATCACTTTGTTGGCTTTTTTATTCTTTGATCTTCGATTAAGAAAATTGTTGATACCTTCGTCTTCTGCCTTGCGTGTATAACGAGCATAAATAGATTCAGTAACTTTTATACTACGGTGGCCGAGCATATGTGACACTAGTTTAATATCGGCACCATTTTCCAACATGATTGTAGTTGCGAAAGTATGTCGAGCTGTATGATGAGAAATGGATTTTTTAATTCCTGCAAGATTTGCAATGACCTTTAGATATTCATTCATCTTCTGATTCGATAAAGTAGGTAGCACAGTTTTGATGTTTGGGTAATGCTTTATCATTTCTAAATACAGGGCTACAGCCTCTGGCAACATTCTTCTATCGAAGTGTTTATTCGTCTTTTGCATTTTAAGTTCTATACGGTAATAGCCCTCTTCTGTTAACCGCACATCCTCACGTCTGAGACGGAACGCATCGGAGTAGCGTAATCCAGTATACACACTAAAAAGAAACATTAGACGTACGCGATGCAAACTTTCATTTGTACTCAGATCTACTTTAATAAGTCGATCAAGTTCTTCCCGCGTTAACCATTCTGCATCATTCTGAACACGATTAATCTTTACGCCTTTAAATGGATCATGTGTAATGAGTTCTTTTGCTAAAGCGTTACCCATTATTACTTTCAATTTCGCAAGATATTTTCCTGAGGTGGATGGATTCATGGGTCGACCAAGCGATTCATGAATTGATGTCAATAAGAATTCTTTAAACTCAATAATGTTCTTGGATTTAAAATCTTTGAGCAGTATTTTTTCCTCTCTTCTTTGTTTTAGAAAATTCTCAAGTCGTTTAAGCAATGCAGTGTAGTGAATAATCGTTCCGAGACGATAGGTTTCAGGTTGCTTACGTATAAATTCGATATGTGCTTGTATAAAATCAAGTAATAAAGGCTGATAGTGCAGATTGACATTACCTCGAAATACATTTTTTATCAGTATTGCGTTAGGTTGGACACCTGTTGCTGCGATTGATCTGAAAGTATCTTCAATGCGATCAGATACACAACTTAATTGATGATTTAGACTTCTGTTATAATTTGTGTTTTCAACAAAGCGTTGCGTATCTTCATTCCAAGCGCTTAGGTTACCACGAATATTTGTTGAAAACTCTACTTTTTTGCGATTTACAATAAGCCTGGCGTAAATAATGACATCACCATCTTTTGCGTTTAAAGCAATAAATTTGATGGAATATTTCTTAGTCATTTTCTCCTATGGTTTTTATCAAGTAGCTTTCCGAAATCATCCAACTTATAAAAATATCCTTTATCAACAAAAAAGGAACTTCTCACTTCACCTTTCTTCCTCAAGCGATACAATGATGATTTACTCAAACCTGTAAGTTTAATTACACATTCTTCAGTAACCCATCCGCTCAAAGCTTCAACACGTGATTGTAACACAAGTTCTGAGATACGATCATTTAACTGTCGTATCTCAGATTGCAATTGTGCTATGGTAATTTCAGTCAACACGAGTGTAAATATTGAAATCAAATAGGGATTAAGAATGATACGATAACTGTTTCAATGCAGTTAATGAATCCCTATCTACAAAAGGAACACCTGCATCAACCAACTGTGTTCTGATTAGCGTGAAGATTGCCTTGGCAAGCGGAGGCATAATAGAGTTACCTGCACGTGCGAACACTTGCCTTCGTGTCCCT